>NZ_JARVII010000001.1:0-275973 GCF_029813755.1 Ottowia cancrivicina
TCTGGATGGCTTTGCGCTCGGCTTCCAGCGCGCGGAAGGCCGCTTCGTCCAGAAAAGGCTGCGGGTTTTTGCGGGTGGCCAGGCGCTGGAGCACGTCCTCCAGGTCTTTGCGTAGGAGTTGGGGATCAAGCATGGAGCGCGATTGTAGGAAGGCGCTTGCCCGGCCCAGGCCCGCTGCCAGAGGCCCGCCGCGCCAGTTTCAGCCCGGTTTTCAGCCCCACTGTCACCGGCCGCCGCCAGGCTGCCCGCTGGAAGGCATCAAAAACAGGAGCGAATCCAGGGCGCCAAAAAGCTGGTCTGCGCTGGTTCCACTAGGACGGACAGCTATGGATAGAGGAGCGAAAAGCAGCCCGCTTCTGCTCATGTGCTGGCGCGCCCTGAGCCGCCTGAACCGCTCTTTTGGCGCTCTGCGCCAGGCATGAGGGCCTGCCCAGAGCGCCGCAGGGCCTGCTCTTTGGCCAAGGGAAAGCCGCCATACTTGCCCGCATGAAATTGGCCTCTTTCCACGACGGCTCGCGCGACGGGCAGCTCGCTGTCGTCTCGCGCGATCTGGGCAGCGCCTGCTACGCCAGCGGCATTGCCGCCACTTTGCAGCAGGCGCTGCAAGACTGGAACTTCATCGCTCCGCAATTGCAAACGCTGTCTGACGCGCTCAACAGCGGCCACGCCCGTCACGCCTTTGCCTTCGACCCCGCCCTGTGTCTGGCCCCGCTGCCGCGCGCCTTTCAGTGGGCGCTGGCAAGCTGCGCGCCAGAGGAGAGCGCGCCGCCAGGCCACGCGCCAGACGGCGCCGCTCCCGCTCTCTTTCTGGCTGCGGGCGATACCTTGCGCGGCCCTTGCGGCCCTCTGCCCGCCCTGCCCGGCGCGCTGGACTTTGAGCCGCAGCTGGCCGCCATCGTGGCTGATGCGCCCCGCGCCGCCACCGCCGATCAGGGGCAGGACGCCATTCGCCTGCTTGCGCTGGCCTGCCCCTTGCGCCTGCGCGAAGCGCCCTGGGCCGATAGCTGCCCTGCCACCGCTTTCGCCCCCGTTGCCCTCACACCCGATGAACTCGGCCCCGCCTGGCAGGCGGGCGTGGCCAGCCTCACTCTCCAGGCCAGCCTGAACGGGCGCAAAACCGGCCTGCTCGATACCCGCCGCGCCTGGCCGCTGGGCCAGCTGGCCGCCGCCTGCGCCCGCACCCGCGCGCTGACGGCCGGCAGCCTGCTGGGCGCAGGCCCCACGCCTGCCGCCTCCGGCCACTCCAGCATTCAGCAGCGCCGCGCCAGCGGCCTGCAAGCTGCCTGGCTGCAAGCTGGCGACGCCCTGCACCTGCAAGCCAGGGCCAAAGACGGCGCGCCCCTGTTTGGCGCCATTGACTTGCGCCTGTCCTGAGCGCCTGTTCAGGGCAAGCAGGCGCTCAAGGCCGCTGCGCCAGCAATTCGGCCGGTTCGTCGCTGGCGATGACGGCCTGCGCCCAGGCGGCCAGGCGGGAGGCGTCGGATTGCAGGATTTGCTGTTTGACAGCGAGGATGCGCGCCGGGTGCATGGAAAAACTGCGCAGGCCCAGGCCCAGCAGCAGGGCGGTCATGGCGGCGTCGCCCGCCATTTCGCCGCACACGCACACGGGCTTGCCGTGGGCGCGCCCTGCGGCGATGGTGCCGGCAATCAGGCGCAGCACGGCGGGGTGCAGGGGGTCGTACAGGTGGGCCACGGCGGGGTCGGCGCGGTCTATGGCCAGGGTGTACTGCACGAGGTCGTTGGTGCCGATGGACAGAAAGTCGAAATGCCGCAGAAACAGCGGTGCGGTGAGGGCGGCGGCCGGAATTTCGATCATCGCGCCCACCGCGCAGGGGCCGTGCGCCTGCCCGCGCGCCTGAAGCTGCGCGCGCGCTCTGGCGATGAGTTCCAGCGTCTGGCGGATTTCGCTGCCGTGCGCGAGCATGGGAATGAGCATTTGCACGGGGCCGTGCGCGGCGGCGCGCAAGATGGCGCGCAGCTGAACCAGGAACATGGCCGGCTCCGACAGGCTCCAGCGTATGGCGCGCAGGCTCATGGCCGGGTTCTGGTGCGGGCTGGGGTGGCGCGCGTCCAGCGGCTTGTCTGCGCCCACGTCCACGGTGCGGATGGTCACGGGCAGGCCGCGCATGCCCTGCACGGCGGCGCTGTAGGCGGCGTATTGCTCTTCTTCGTCAGGCAGGCGGCCTTCGCGGCCCATGAAAAGGAATTCACTGCGCAGCAGGCCCACGCCCACGGCGCTGGCGGCCAGGGCGGCGGCGGTGTCGGCGGGCTGCTCGATGTTGGCCAGCAGCTCGATGGGCTGGCCGTCTTGCGTGACGGCGGGGGTGCTGGCAATTTGCGCCAGGCGCTGCCTTTGCCGCTCGGCCTGCTGGCGTCTGCCCCGGTATTCCTCCAGCATGGCAGGGCCGGGGTTCACATGGATGAGGCCCGCATCGCCGTCGATGATGACCACATCGTCTTGCCGGATGCGCTGGCTGGCCTGGCCCGCGCCCACGACGGAAGGAATGTCCAGGCTGCGGGCGACGATGGCCGTGTGGCTGGCGCTGCTGCCCTCGTCGGTGGCAAAGCCGGCGAACACGCGCTTTTTGAATTGCAGCATGTCGGCGGGCGAAAGGTCAGACGCAATCAGCACCAGGCTGGCCTCGCTGCCGCCCGCTGGCGCGGGCAGGGCCGCTGCCGCGCCGTCTTGCAGGGCCTGCAGAGGCGCGGGCGCGGACAGGGGCGAAGCCGGCACGCCGCGCAGCTCGCGCAGCAGGCGCGCCGCCACCTGCGCCACGTCGGCCTTGCGCTCGCGCAGGTAGGCGTCTTCCATCTCGTCGAACTGGCGCGAGAGCACTTCCAGCTGCGTGGCAATGGCCCACTCGGCGTTGTAGTGGCGCTCGCGCACCCAGCGGGCGGTTTCGGCGGCCATCACCTCGTCGAGCAGCATCATCAGGTGCACATCCAGCATGGCCGACAGCTCGGCGGGCGTGTCGCGCGGCATGTCAGCGCGCAGGCGCTGCAAGCGGGCCGCCACGGCCTCGCGCGCGGCAGCCAGCCGGGCCAGCTCGGCGGGCACTTGCGCGGGGGTGATGAAGTCATGCGCCACATCCATGCGGCTGGAAGGCGCCAGCACGGCGCGGCCTATGGCGATGCCGCGCGCGGCAGGCTGGCCTGCGAGGGTGAAGCTCGTGTGGGTGTCCGTGGGCGTGTTCATGGAGGCGAAAAAACGGGTTTGCGCCCGTTCAGCCATGCAGCGCAGGCAGAGCGGAAAACGGGAGCGGAAAACAGGGGGAAGAAAAGCGCAGGAGCGTTAAAAAAGGCGTGGCCCAAACAGGCGTCAGCTCCGGCAGGTTACTTCATTGCGGCAGGGCTGCCCATGCGGCCAGCCAGACATGCTGCGCCAGCGCGGCGGCCAGCGCCCACATGAGCAGGCCGATGAGCGCGTCCAGCGCCTGCCGCAGCACGAAGGCGTTTTGCGCGCCAATGGCGACGATCAGGCCCCGCGTGGTGGCCAGGCCCTGAATGAATGAGGTGAGCGGCATCAAACAAGAAGCAAGAAGCGGGCCGCCGCGCTGCGCCAAAGGGAGAAGCGGCAGCCATGCATCCAAAACAGGAGCAAATTCAAGCGGGCCAAAAACAGCTCTTGCGCCCGTTCCACTAGGACATCATGCTATGGAAAACGGAGCAAAAAAACACCTTTCGCCTCATCTTCCCTGCGCTCCGCTCGCGAACAGGCCCCGGGAGCCGCCGCGCGGGTCTCACAAGTCCGACAAATCGGGCGATACGCCCAGCGCGCGGTGCAGGTTGGGGCTGGTGGTGGTGTATTGGAAGAACACGTCTTTGCCCGGAAACAAAAAGGGCAGCGCGCCGTAGGCAGCCAGCGTGGCTTCGTGAAAGCCGCTGAGGATGAGCTTTTTCTTGCCCGGGTAGGTGTTGATGTCGCCCACGGCGAAGATGCCCGGCTCGCTGGTGGAGAACTTTTCGGTATCTACCGCCAGCTGCTTGCGCTCGATGGCCAGGCCCCAGTCGGCAATAGGCCCCAGGCGCGGACTCATGCCGTGAAAGACGAGCAGCGCATCCAGCGGCAGGCGGCGCGTGACGCCGTCTACGCCCGTAAGCTTGAGGGCGGCCAGGCGGCTGGCGTCGCCTGCGCTGCCTTCCAGGCCGGTGATCTGGCCGATGGCCAGCTGCATGCGGCCTTGCTCGCACAGCGCGCGCATGCGGCTGACGCTGGCCGGGGCGGCGCTGAAGGCATCGCGCCGGTGAATGAGGATGACGCCCGCCGGGGCCGTTTGCGGCGGCAGCCCGGCCAGGTGGTTGGCCCAGTCCAGCGCCGAATCGCCGCCGCCGGCCACGGCCACTTGCTGGCCCGCGAAGGCTTCGGGCTTTTGCACGCGGTAGAGCACGTGCCGCCCTTCAAAGGCTTCAACGCCCGGCACTTTCAGCGGCCGGGGCTGGAACGCGCCCACGCCTGCGGCAATGAAGACGGCGCGCGCCAGGCCGCGCACGCCCTGTGTGGTTTCCACCAGAAAGCGCCCGTCGGCCTGCCGCTGAAGCCGGCTGACTTGTTGGCCCAGGTGGAACACGGGCTTGAAGGGCGCAATCTGCTTCATCAGCGCCTCGGCCAGCTCGCGGCCCGTGCACACGGGCACGGCGGGAATGTCGTAGATGGGCTTGTCGGGATACAGCTCCACCGGCTGGCCGCCCACTTGCGGCAGTGCGTCAATGACGTGGGCGCGCGCTTGCAGCAGGCCCAGCTCGAACACCTGAAACAGCCCCACCGGCCCTGCGCCGATGATGATGGCGTCGGTTTCAAAGCAGTCGGCAGCGGGTTCGGTCATGGGCATGGCGGGTGATCAGGGAGAAAAAGCGCTTAGCGCAGCAGCTCGCCCAGTTTGTCGGTGCGGTCGCGCCACTCTTCGGCATCCGGCAGGCTGCCTTTGCGCTTGGTGATGGGCTTCCAGTCCGGCAGGTGCGACAGCTCGGCGTTGAGTTCGGCCATGTGCTCCTGCCCGCTGGGAATGTCTTCTTCGGCGAAGATGGCGTCCACCGGGCACTCGGGCACGCACACGCCGCAGTCGATGCACTCGTCCGGGTCAATGGCAAGAAAGTTGGGGCCTTCGTGGAAGCAGTCCACGGGGCAGACATCTACGCAATCGGTGTACTTGCAGCGGATGCAAGCTTCGGTAACGACGTGGGCCATATGCTTTTTTTAGGGTCGGGAAAAAGGAACAAGGCCGGATGCCGCATGTTTGCAAACGTGTCCGGCGCTGGATGGCGGGATTCTAAGAATTTCACTTGCCAGACGGGGTTATATGGATATGGCGATGCGCATGGCAGCGCGACGCATGCCCATTCGCCCGCCAGCCCCCGCGAAACGGGCGCAGGCAGCTATCAATAATGAAGTAACCTGCCCGCCATGCACGCCCTCTACAACCTCGCCGCCTGGATGGCCCAGCCGCTGCTGCGCCGCAAACTGGCTGCCCGCGCGCGCGCCGAGCCGCTGTATGGCCAGTGGGTAGCCGAGCGTTTCGGGCGCGCTTATGCCGCCCCCGCCGTTTCGCGCGAAGACGAGCGCCCCTTGTGGATACACGCCGTCTCTTTGGGCGAAACGCGCGCGGCGGCCATCCTGGCGCAGGCGCTGCGCGCCAGACGGCCCGGCTTGCGCCTGCTGCTCACGCACGGCACCGCCACGGGGCGCGCCGAAGGCGCCAAGCTGCTGCAAGCCGGCGACGCGCAAGCCTGGCAGCCGTGGGACACGCCCGCTGCCGTGGCGCGCTTTCTGGCGCACTTTCGCCCCCGCGCGGGCGTGCTGATGGAAACCGAAATCTGGCCCAACCTCATCGCCCAAAGCGCCGCGCAAGGCGTGCCGCTGGCGCTGGCCAACGCGCGGCTGTCAGAAAAGTCTCTTCGCGCCGCGCGCCGCGCCGCCTGGCTCATGCGCCCCGCCTACGCACGGCTGGCCGCCGCCTGGGCGCAGACGGATGCCGACGCCGCCCGCCTGCGCCAGATGGGCGCGCCCGTGGCAGGCGTGTTCGGCAATTTGAAATTCGATGCGCGCCCTGACCCGGCCCTGCTCGCGCTCGGCCAGCGCTGGCGCGAACAGGCCCGGCAGGCGGGCCGCGCCATCGTCATGCTGGCCTCATCGCGCGACGGCGAGGAAGCCGCCTTGCTCTGGTGCATACGCCAGGCGCGGGCAAGCGACGCGGCGGGCCTGGCCGACATCCAATGGCTCATCGTGCCGCGCCATCCCCAGCGCTTTGACGAAGTGGCCCAGCTGGCCCAATCCCACGGCCTGAGCGTCAGCCGCCGCAGCGCCTGGCCGCAAAGCGCAAACGGAAGCGCACACGAAAGCGCCAATGCCGCGCCGCCCGCCGCCGACCTCTGGCTGGGCGACTCTTTGGGCGAAATGCCCGCCTACTACGCCGCCGCCCGCGTGGCCCTGCTGGGCGCGAGCTTTGCGCCGCTGGGCGGGCAAAACCTGATTGAAGCGGCCGCCTGCGCCTGCCCCGTGGTCATGGGGCCGCACACCTTCAACTTCGCCCAGGCCGCCGAAAGCGCCCAGGCCGCAGGCGCCGCCCTGCGCGCGCCCGACATGCCCGCCGCCCTGGCCGCCGCCCTCACGCTGGCCCGCGACGAAGCTGCGCACGAGCGGGCCGCCCAGGCCGCACTCGCCCTCATCGCCGCCCATCGCGGCGCAGCCGGTCGCACAGCCGATGCCGTGCTGACGCTGATGGACGAAGGCCAGCGCCAGACGCCGCCGTGAAAGTCTGCTCAAAGCCTTCCCCCGAGAAATGAGAAGTTCGAGGGGAAAGAAAAGTGACTCAAGCGACATCGGCTGTGAGCAATTCAAGCGCATCAAGCCCTTGCTGGAGAGTGCACGCAAGAAAACGGCTGCCGTGTATCTTTGCCGCATGCCTGATACATCTTCACCCGGCCCAGCGGAGCCGGATTTGCCTGATATTGATGCTTTTTGCGACGCGCTTTGGCTGGAAGACGGCCTGGCGGCCAACACGCTGGCCGCCTACCGGCGCGATCTGGGCCGGCTGGCGCGCTGGCTGCGCCAGCAGCACGGCGTGGCGCTGCTGGCGGCGCAAGAGCGCCACTTGCAGCACTACTTCGCTGACAGCCACGCCAGCAGCCGCGCGACCACGGCCAACCGCCGCCTAGCGGCATTCCGGCGCTTTTTCCAGTGGGCGCTGCGCGGCGGGCTGAGGGCGGATGACCCGACGCTCAAGCTTTTGCCTGCGCGCACGCCTGCGCGCATTCCCAAGACGCTGGGCGAGGCGCAGGTGGAGGCGCTGCTGGCCGCGCCTGACACGCAGACCGCGCTGGGCCTGCGCGATCGCGCCATGCTGGAGCTGATGTATGCCAGCGGCCTGCGCGTGAGCGAGCTGGTGTCGCTCAAGGTCTTTCACATCAGCCTGAACGACAGCGCCCTGCGCGTGACGGGCAAAGGCAGCAAGGAGCGCATGGTGCCCTTTGGCGAAGAGGCCGGGCGCTGGCTGCGCCGCTACCTGACAGAGGCGCGCGCCGGGTTGCTGGGGCCGCGCCAGAGTGATGACTTGTTCGTGACCAGCGCCGGCCCTGCGCCGGGCCGCGCCATGTCGCGCGTGATGTTCTGGAACCTGATCAAACGCTACGCCGTGCAGGCGGGCATTGCCGCGCCGCTGTCGCCCCACACGCTGCGCCATGCCTTTGCCACGCACTTGCTCAACCACGGGGCCGATCTGCGCGTGGTGCAGCTGCTGCTGGGGCATGCCGATATTTCAACCACCACGATCTACACCCACATTGCCCGTCAGCGGCTCAAGGAGCTGCACGCGCAGCACCACCCGCGCGCGTGACGGGCAGTGCGCTATTGCGCGCCAGCGCCGGGCGCGGGCCGCGATGGCGCGGCGCTGCCGGGGGGCGCTGCGGCAGCGCTCATGGCCTGGCGCGGGCTTTCGGCCTGCATGGCGGCTTGCGCGGCGGCGTCGCCTTCGCCGCCAGCCATGTAGAGCGTGCGGGTGGGGAAGGGGAATTCGGCGCCGTGGCGGGCGACGATGTCCATGATTTTCAGCATCACATCCTGCTTGACGGCGTGATACGGCACCCATTCAGTCGTGCGCGTATAGCAATACACCATGAAATCCAGGCTGGAGGCATTGCAGGTCATGAAATGAACAATAATCGTCTGCTCATTTGCAATATCGGGGTGTTTTTCAAGCATGCCGCGCACATCGTCGCAAATGGCGGCCATTTTGTCCGCATCAGAATAGCGAATACTCAGCGTTTCATAAATGCGCCGGTTCATCATGCGCGAGGGGTTTTCAACGGCAATGTTGCTGAAAATCGAATTGGGCACATAAAGCGGCCGCATCTCGAAAGTGCGAATGCGGGTCATGCGCCAGCCGATTTCTTCCACCACGCCTTCGATATTGCGGTCAGGCGAGCGAATCCAGTCGCCCACGGTAAAAGGCTTGTCCAGATAAATCATCAGGCCGCCAAAAAAATTGGAAAGCATGTCCTTGGCGGCAAAACCAATGGCCATGCCGCCAATGCCGCCAAAAGCCAGCAAACCCGAAATGGACATGCCCAGCGCCTCGGCCACGGCCAGCGCGGCAATGGCCAGCGCGCACAGGCGCAGCAGCCTGCCCACCGCATAAACCGTTGTCGCATCCGGCAGGCGATGGCCGCTGCCCGCACGCAGCAGCCCTTTTTCCATGTTGGCGATAAAGCGCGTGATGAACAGCGCGGCAATGCCAATCAGCATGACGCGCCGCGCTTGCAGCAGAAAGTTGTGCAGCCACAGCGGCTCAATGGCGTGCAGAAGGCTCACGGCCGCCGACAGCCCGCCCACCCACATCAGCAGCCGCAGCGGCAGGCGCGCCGCTTTCAGCAAGGCGCCGTCCCACACGCCCGGGGCATGGCGCTTTTTCTCCTTGCGGCCAAAAAAGTCCAGCAGGCGCAGCAGCACGAAGTTGCAGCAGATGGTGATCACGCCAATGAGCAGCAGCTGCACGGTCCAGATGGCCGGGTCAGGCGAGAGCTTGAAGTAAGGGGCGATGAGTTCCATAAGGAGCAGCGGAAACGGGGCAGGGCAGGGCGGGTGAGGGGCGCGATTCTGTCACCCGGCTGCGTGCGTCAACGGGCGCTGGCAGGCGCTGGAAAGCAAGATGACTTGCTCCTGCATCAATAGCATGAGGTCCTGGTGTGGCGGGCGCAAGCGCCGTTTTCAGTCCCTTGAATTTGCTTCTGTTTTTGATGTGATTCAGCCTTCTTCACGGCTTGGCCGCAAAGGCATGACGGCGGGGCACAGCGGGCTTCGGGTTCCGGGCCGTGCCGCGCTTTCCGCACCCATGGACAGACTGGAAGCAGGTTTCCGGGGAATGCGTAACGTGAACCGGCCGTGAACCGGCCCTTGGCGGCGCTGGTTCAGCCGTGGCGGCGGATGTCGTCCACCGCTTCGCTGCCGAAATCGGGCCGCGCCAGATAAGCCAGCAGGCGCCGGGCGGTGTCTTCGGCGCTGGCCAGCTGCCCATCGGCTTTGAGGGCGGCAAAGCGCCCCTGGCCCGGAAAGTCCTGCGCGCTGGCGCCGCGCAGCTGGGCCTGCATATCGGTGTCGATCACGCCGGGGGCGATGGCGCACACGCGCGCGCCCTGGCCATCAGGGCGCGCGGCCTCTTCCAGCGCCAGGCAGCGGGTGAGGTGATCCAGCCCCGCCTTGGCGGCGCAGTAGGGCGCTTGCGCGGCCAGCGGGCGGCGGCCCAGGCCCGATGAAATATTGAGCACCTTGCGCCCGGCGGGCCACTGGCGCGTGGCCGACAGGAAGGCCGCGCACAGCAGCAGCGGCGCTTCCAGCCCGGCGCGGATGGATTGCGACAGCCCGGCCAGATCGGCCGCGTCGCTGCCGGCCGAGCGTGTGTCGCCCAGCCTGCTGATGCGCGGAATCACGCCCGCGTTGTTGATGAGCGCGGCGCTGCCAAAGCGCCCCGGCGGCACGGCTTGCAGCCACTCGGCCAGGCGGCGGGCGGCGGCGGGCGCGTCCGTCAAATCCTGCTGCCACTGCACCAGCTGCGCGCCGCTTTGCCGCGCCTGCTCTTGCAGCGCCGCCAGCGGCTGGCGCGAGAGGGTCAGCAGCGTGCAGCCCGCTTCGCGCAGCAGCTGCTCAGCCAGCGCCCGCCCCAGGCCGCGCGACGCGCCGGTGAGGATGAAGAGCTTTTCCTGTCGTTCCGCCATGGCAGCCTACTCAAAAGAAGGAGCAAATCAAGAGGGGTGGAAAATGGCTCCGGCGCTCTTTCCACTAGGACGTAATGCTATGGGAAAAGGAGCTAATTCATGCCTTGACGAAGTCTGGCGGCGGTGGGCTACCGGCCGAGAGCGTGAGCACTTCGTAGCCCGTGGGCGTGACGAGAACGGAGTGCTCCCATTGCGCCGAAAGTGAATGGTCTTTGGTGACGACGGTCCAGCCGTCGCCCAGCGATTTCACGTCGTGGCGGCCCAGGTTGATCATCGGCTCGATGGTGAAGATCATTCCCGGCTCCAGCTCTTCGCCCGTGCCCGCCTTGCCGTAGTGCAGCACCTGCGGGTCTTCGTGAAAGCTTTGGCCCACGCCGTGGCCGCAGTATTCGCGCACCACCGACAGGCCGTGCCCTTCGGCGAATTTCTGGATGACGTGGCCGATGTCGCCCAGCCGCGCGCCGGGGCGCACTTGCATGATGCCCAGCCACATGGCCTCATACGTCAGGCGGCTGAGCCGCCGCGCGGCTACCGAGCATTCGCCCAGCTCGAACATGCGGCTGGTGTCGCCAAACCAGCCGTCCTTGATGACGGTGACGTCCACATTCAGCACGTCGCCTTTTTTCAGGGGGCGCTCGTTGGGGATGCCGTGGCACACCACGTGATTGACGGAGGTGCACACGTGCCCCGGATAGGGCGGATAGCCCGGCGGCTGGTAGCCGATGGTGGCCGAGCGCGTGCCCTGCTGTTGCATGTGCTGCGCGGCCAGCCGGTCGATTTCAAGCGTGGTGATACCGGGGCGGATGTGCGGCGTGATGGCGTCCAGCACTTCAGAGGCCAGGCGGCACGCTTCACGCATGGCGGCAATGCCTGCCGCGTCTTTGATGATGATGCTCATGGGGCGGCGATTATCGTGAGCGCTCCGCGCGCAATGCCGCTGACGCACGCCTTTGTGGGCGCTCTTTGCGCTGCGTCAGCAACAGCCGGACTCCATGCGACTCTTTCACTGCGAAAGCGATCGCTGCGGCCAGGCAGCGAAAAACCGCTTTCCGGCGTCTGGAATCCGCTGCGCCGCAGCTGGCAGCTTATTCGCTTATTCATGAAACAAGCTCTTACACCAATATGTGCAAGTCACAACCGTAGACACTTTTGGCAACGGTGTCTTGAACCAACTGTGTACCATCCCGCCCGCAATGCCGCCTTCGCACTGCGCTGCGGAGGCGGTTTTTGATGAATGAATCTGCACGACAGGATTTGCACCGCATGACACGTTTTCTTGCTCGCATCACCCGCCGCCGCCTGGCGCAGTCGATTGCCGTGGCGCTGGCCCTTCCATCCGCCGCGCCCGTGCTGGCGCAGTTCAGGGTGGAAGTCTCGGGCGTGGGCCTGCGGCAAATGCCCATTGCGCTGCCTCCCTTCCGGGGCGAGGATGGCGCGCCGCAGAAACCGGCCGCCATCGTGCAGGCCGACTTGGAGCGCAGCGGCCTGTTTCGCGCGGTGAATGCCAGCGGCCAGGCGCCTGATGAAACCACCGTGCCTGACATGGCCGTGTGGCGCGAGCGCGGCGCTGACTCCCTGGCTGCCGGCAGCGTGCAGCGCCAGGGCGATGGCCGCTGGCAAGTGCGCTTTCGCCTCTGGGACGTGGTGCAGGGGCAGGACTTGGGCGGGCGCGGCTACACCGTGCCGCAATCCGATTTGCGGCTGGCCTCGCACAAGGTGGCCGACTACATCTATGAAAAGCTGACGGGCGAAAAAGGCGTGTTTTCCACGCGCCTGGCCTATGTAACCAAGGCCGGCTCACGCTACACGCTATGGGTGGCTGATTCCGACGGCGAAAACGCCCAGGCGGCGCTCTCCAGCCCTGAACCCATCATCTCGCCCAGCTGGTCGCCTGACGGGCGGCAACTGGCCTACGTGTCATTCGAATCGCGCAAGCCCGTGATTTACGTGCATGACGTGGCCTCCGGCCGCAGGCGCCTGCTGGCGAACTTCCGTGGCTCCAACAGCGCGCCCGCCTGGTCGCCCGACGGACGCAGCCTGGCCGTGACGCTCTCGCGCGATGGCGGCTCGCAGCTTTATCTCATCAGCGCCGGCGGCGGCGAGCCGCGCCGTCTGGCCAAAACCAGCGCCATTGACACCGAACCCGTGTTCTCGCCGGATGGCAGCTCCATCTATTTCGTGAGCGACCGTGGCGGCGCGCCGCAGGTGTACCGCATGCCCGCTGGCGGCGGCGCCGCGCAGCGCGTGACCTTTTCGGGCAACTACAACATCTCGCCTTCCATCAGCCCGGATGGCCGCTGGATGGCCTACATCAGCCGCTCGGCAGGCTTTCGCCTGCACGTGATGGAGCTGGCCACTGGCAACACCACGGCCATCACGGATACAACCGAAGACGAAAGCCCCAGCTTCGCCCCCAACAGCCGCCTGATCGTGTACGCCACACGCCAGGGCGGCCGCGACGCGCTGATGACCACCACGCTGGATGGCAAGATCAAGGCGCGCCTGGCAGGCAAGGGCGGTGACATCCGCGAACCGGCCTGGGGACCGTTCCAGAACTGATTTCCCAACGACAGCGTTTTATTTCAAGCAAAGGAGCAAACCCATGTTCAAACGCTATTTCATTGCCGCCGCCGCCCTGGCCCTGCTGAGCGCCTGCAGCACCACCGACAACCTGGATGCGTCTGCTGGCAATGCAGGCGACGCATCGCGCACCACCTTGCCGGGCGACAGCCACGTCGCCCCCGTGCAGGCAGACCATGCCATGCAGGAAGCTGACGGCCCCGCTGGCGTGGCGAAGGTGATCTACTTCGACTTCGACAGCTTCGTGGTCAAGCCCGAATACCAGTCCGTCATTGACGGGCACGCCCGCTACCTGCAAGCCAACCGCAGCCGCCATGTTGTGCTGGAAGGCAACACCGACGAGCGCGGCGGCCGTGAATACAACCTGGCGCTGGGCCAAAAGCGTGCTGAAGCCGTGCGCCGCGCACTGGGCCTGGTCGGCGCTTCTGACGCGCAAATTGAAGCCGTGAGCTTTGGCGAAGAAAAGCCCGCCGTGATGGGCAGCGACGAAAGCGCCTGGTCGCAAAACCGCCGCGTTGAAATCAAGTACCGCTAAGCCGTGAAGCACGCAAAACCCCTGCGCCTGACGGCGCTGGCGCTGGCGCTGGCGCTGGCGGCAGCCAGCTTCAGCGCTCACGCGCTGTTTGGCGATGACGATGCCCGCCGCGCCATTCTGGATTTGCGCCAGCGGCTCGACACCGCCATCACGGCCCAGAACAAGCTGGTGGAAGACAACGAGCAAATGCGCCGCAGCATGCTCGATCTGCAAACGCAAATCGAGACACTGCGCAACGAACTGGCCCAGTCGCGCGGCATTCAGGAACAAGCTTCGCGCGAACTGGAAGACTTGCGCCGGCGCCAGCAGGAAGCTGCGCAGGGCATGGAAGACCGGCTGCGAAAAATGGAATCCGGTGACGCGCCGCCTGCCAGCGGCATGGACGGCGCTGAAGCCGCTGATGACGCCAGCGCCCGCAGCCAAGCTCCCCAGCAGGCCAGCGCCGAGCCGGACCGCAGCGCCGCCGAACGCAAGGAATACGACGCCGCCTTCGCCGCTTTTCGTTCTGGCGACTACCGCAACGCGCAAACCCGGCTGGCCCGTTTTGTCAAGAAATATCCGCAAAGCAGCTACGCGCCATCGGCCCTGTTCTGGCTGGGCAATGCGCAGTACGCCACGCGCGACTACAAGGAAGCCATCACCAACTTCCGCTCTCTGCTGAGCAGCGCGCCCAAGCATGACAAGGCCCCTGAAGCCTTGCTGTCCATTGCCAATTGCCAGATTGAGCTGAAAGACACGCGTGCTGCCCGCGCCACGCTGAACCAGCTGGTCAAGGCCTATCCGCGCTCTGAAGCCGCCCAGGCTGGCCGCGAGCGGCTGACGCGCCTGCGCTAAAATCCCACGTTTTTCGCCTTGCCGCACCCTGCCGACGCCGGGGGCGGCTTTTTCTGTCTGGGGCCTTGCGCCTTGCGGGGTTCCGGACTCATTGCATCCACAAGGAGTCTGAATGCGTCATTACGAAATCATTTTGCTCATCCACCCGGATCAGAGCGAACAAGTGCCCGCCATGCTCGAGCGCTACAAGGGCATGATCACCAGCGGCGGCGGCCAGGTGCACCGCGTTGAAGACTGGGGCCGCCGCCAGCTGGCCTATCAGATCAACAAGCTCTCCAAGGCCCACTACTTGTGCCTGAACATCGAGGCCGGGCGGGACGTGATGGACGAGCTGGAGCACGCCTTCCGCTTCAACGATGCCGTGCTGCGCCACCTCACCGTGCAAAAGGCCAAGGCTGAAACCGGCCCGTCTTCCATGATGAAGACTGTTGAGCGCGAAGAAGCCCGCAAGGCCCAGCAAACCGCCGAGCAAGCCACCGAATAAGGCCGTCACGCACACCTCCCAGGCAGACTGCAAGACAAGGCGAGCGTGAACCGCATCGACATTGCCGGCGTCATCGAAGAGCGCGGCGCATTGCGCCACACCCCGGCGGGCCTGCCCGCGCTGGATTTGCGCCTTTGCCATGAGTCCGAGCAGCCCGAAGCCGGGCAGCCGCGCAAAGTCAGCCTCACGCTCAAGGCTGTCGCCATCGGCCAGGTGGCGCAGCGGCTGGACCGTCAGGCGGCAGGCGCTCAGGCGCGTTTCACGGGCTTTCTCGCCAGCCCCCGCCAGTCACGCCAGGTTGTGTTCCACATTCAGGATTTTCAGCAAGATTCGTTTTAAGGAGGCCCCCATGGCCACGTTCAAGAAATTCAACAAAGACAAGCGCCCGAAGCGCAACACCCAGTCGCTGCTGTTCAAGCGCAAGCGCTTTTGCCGCTTCACTGTTGCCGGCGTCGAGGAAATTGACTACAAGGACATCGACACCCTGCGCGATTTCATCGCCGAAAACGGCAAGATCATCCCCGCCCGCCTGACCGGCACGCGCGCCCTCTATCAGCGCCAGCTCAACACCGCCATCAAGCGCGCGCGTTTCCTGGCCCTGCTGCCCTATACCGACAAGCATCGCGTCTGACACGGGGCTGAAAGGAGAAACACACCATGGAAATCATTCTTCTGGAAAAAGTCACCAACCTGGGCGGTCTGGGTGACATCGTCAAAGTCAAAGACGGCTATGCCCGCAACTTCCTGATTCCTTCTGGCCGCGCGCGCCGCGCCACCGCCGCCAACAAGGCCGAGTTTGAAGCCCGCCGCGCCGAGCTGGAAAAGCAGGCCGCCGAAAAACTGGCCGCTGCCCAGCAGCAGGGCGGAAAGCTGGCTGGCGCCATCATCAAGCTCACGCAAAAGGCTGGCGTCGATGGCCGCTTGTTCGGCTCCGTCACCAACTACGACATTGCCGAAGAGCTGAAAAAGCAGCACGGCGTGGAAGTGCACAAGTCGCAAATCCGCCTGCCTTCCGGCCCCATTAAGACGGTGGGCGATTCCACAGTCGTCATCGCCCTGCACACGGACGTGCTGGCTGAAATCACCGTGGCCGTTTACGGCGAAACAGCCTGATCCGGGCGCTGGCCCGTCGTGCCAAAGCCGCTGGGCTGTGCCTGGCGGCTTTTTTCTTTGAGCCTGGGCAGCCTGTTCATGATCTGGCCGAGAGGGGCAAAAGCGCGAATCGGGATGGGCGGCAAGGCGCAGACGGGTCTTGCAACCCGGCGCGGATTTGCAACGCCGCAGAGCGCCCGAATCCGCGCTTTCGCGCCCGCAGACTCATCGTGGGCAGATTCAAAGGCCATATTTCGCTCCTTGATTCATAGCGTAATGTCCTAGTGGAAAGAGTGCGGGACACATTTTCGGCCCCATGAATTTGCTCCTTTTTTTGATGTGGCTTCGCTCTGTGCCTCAAGAGCCTGTTCAGAGTCTGCCCGTGGAGCCTTGCGGATCGGGATGGAGGCAGCAAGGCCCAAGACCGCCCAAGTTCGCGCTTTTCGCGCCTGCGGGCGGGCTTTGAACTGATTCTTGGCTTCCGGGCCGCTGCCTTCCAGGCCCCCGCCGCCCGGCCCCGGTTTCCAGACCGTCTTCTGCTTCTCCCCCAGCTTCCCCCCAGCTTCTCCCCAGCCTGTCCACGGTTTATCCACCGCGCATCCACAGCCTTGCGCAATGACAGGCGCGCCCACGCTGCCTATGCTCGCCGCCCATGCCTGATGAACTGAACCCTCCCCCATTCGACGCGTTTGACGCGCCGCCGCCCGCAGCAAGCGGCCATTCCGGCCCGCCTGACGACGCCCCCTATGCCGCTGCGCCGGAGCCTGCCGATTTGCCAGAGCCTGCTGATCTGCCGCCGCCCGCAGATCCGCAAGTGGCCCAGCTGCGCATTCCGCCGCATTCGCTGGAGGCCGAATCCAGCGTGCTGGGCGGGCTGCTGCTGGACAACGGCACCTGGGACCGCGTGGGCGATCTGCTCATCGACAGCGACTTCTACCGCCTGGAACACAAGCTGATTTACGCCGCCTGCGGGCGTTTGATCAACGACAGCAAGCCGGCAGACGTCATCACCGTTTTCGAGGAATTGCAGCGCCAGGGCCGCGCCGAAGCGGCAGGCGGCATTGCCTACCTCAACGCGCTGGCGCAATACGTGCCCAGCGCGGCCAACATCCGCCGCTACGCCGAAATCGTGCGCGAGCGCGCCATTCGCCGCAAGCTGATCGCCGCCAGCGACGAAATCGCCACCAGCGCCTTCAACCCCCAGGGCCGGGGCGTGGACAAGATCCTGGACGAAGCCGAGCAGCGCATTTTCAAGATTGGCGAAGAAGGCTCGCGCATGAAAGAGGGCTTTCAGTCCATGGACCTGCTGGTCACCCAGCTGATTGACCGCGTGCAGGAGATGGCCGACAACCCCAACGACATCACTGGCGTGCCCACCGGCTTCATTGACCTGGACCGCATGACCGCCGGCTTGCAGGCGGGCGACTTGGTGGTGCTAGCCGCGCGCCCTTCCATGGGCAAAACCGCCTTCGCCATCAACATTGCCGAGCACGTGGCGCTGGAAGCGGGCCTGCCCGTGGCCGTGTTTTCCATGGAAATGGGCGCGGCGCAGCTGGCCGTGCGCATCGTCGGCTCCATCGGCCGCATTGACCAGAGCCACCTGCGCACGGGCCGCCTGACCGACGAGGAATGGCCGCGCCTGACCGAGGCCATCGAGCGCCTGCGCACGGTTTCGCTGCACATCGACGAAACGCCGGGCCTGACCCCGTCGGAGCTGCGCGCCAGCGCCCGCCGCCTGGCGCGCCAGCAAGGCAAGCTCGGCCTGATCGTGGTGGACTACTTGCAGCTGATGACCGGTTCCGTGAGCGAGGGCGAAAACCGCGCCACCGAGCTGGGTGAAATCTCGCGCGGCCTCAAGGCCCTGGCCAAGGAGCTGCAATGCCCCGTGCTGGCCCTCTCGCAGCTCAACCGCAGCGTGGAGCAGCGCACCGACAAGCGCCCCATGATGAGCGACTTGCGCGAATCGGGCGCCATCGAGCAAGACGCCGACATCATCATGTTCATCTACCGCGACGATTACTACAACAAGGAAAAATCCGCTGAGCCGGGCGTGGCCGAAATCATCATCGGCAAGCAGCGCAACGGCCCCACCGGCACCGTCAAGCTCACCTTCGTCAAGCCCCTCACCCGTTTTGAGAATCTGGCGCTAGGCTCGCCGGACGACTATTGAAGCGGCGCGGCGCCCGCCGCCCCGGCTGTTTTTCACTTTCAAGGAGCACTCATCATGGCCCAGCCTCATCTCACTCCCGGCCAGCTTGGCAGCGTGGCCCCTTTGGGCGCCGCTGCCGCCAGCACGCCCTCCTTCGCGCTGGTCAAAGGCCGCCAGCTGGAAGTCATGCGCCTGGTGCTGCCCGCAGGCAAGGCCCTGCCGGCACACAGCGCGCCGGGCGAAATCACCGTGCAATGCCTGGAAGGCCGCGTGCAATTTGAAGCCGCCGGCCAAACGCATGCCATGCAGGCTGGCGACTTCCTCTGGCTGCCCGCAGGCGAGCCGCACGCCCTGCGTGCCGAAGCCGACGCCTCGCTGCTGGTCACCGTCAGCCTGCCGCAGCCATAGCCGCACTGGCGGCCCCGCTCAACCCGCCCGTGGACGCGAAAAGGCCGCCCCGAAGCGGCCCGTGCAGCCTGAATGAATCAAAAACAGGAGCGAATTTGAAGGGCAGTAAATGCCATTCTGCGCACGTTCCACTAGGACCTCATGCTCTGATTTCAAGAGCGAAATATGAACGTCTGCCGTCTGCGCTTTGCTCATTCCGGCGCTTTGCCTGGAAGGCGGGCTTTTTTCAGGCTTCGCTGACGGCCAGCACATCCAGCGCCTGCATGAGCTGGGCTTCGTCTGCCAGGCGGCGCATGGGCGGCAGGGCGGCGAGCAGGCGTTTGCCGTAGCTCATGCTGATGAGGCGGGTGTCGCAAATCGCCAGCGCGCCGGTGTCGGTTTCGCAGCGGATGAGGCGGCCCGCGCCTTGCTTGAGGGCCACGGCCGCTTCGGGCAGGGAAATGGCGGCAAAGGCGCTGCCGCCTGCGGCTTCGATGCGGCGGCAGCGCGCTTCAATCAGCGGATCGCCCGGCGGCGGAAAGGGAAGTTTGTCGATGACGACGCATTGCAGCGCGCGGCCGGGAATGTCCACGCCTTCCCAGAAAGAAGCAGAAGCCACGAGCACGCAGCCTTGCGCCTTGCTTTGCCCGGCCGCGCGAAAGCGCTCCATGAGCACGCGCTTGGGGTATTCGCCTTGCGCCAGCACAGTGATGGGCGCGCCTTCGCCACGAAAGCGTTCGGCCAGCGCCTGGCTGATGCCGCGCAGCGCGCGCAAGGTGGTGGTGAGCACGAGGGTGCGCCCGCCCAGGCGCAGCGCGGCGTCGCCTGCCAGGCGGGCCACGGCGGCGGGGTGCGCGGCGTCTGCCGGGCGGGGAAAGGCGGCGGGCGCCGGGATGTAGAGCACGGACTGGCGGGCGTAGTCAAACGGGCTGCCCACGCGCAGGATGCGCGCCGCGCCTTCCAGTCCGCAGGGGCGGGTGAACCAGGTGAGCTGGGCGTCATCGCCCAGCGTGGCGGAGACGAAAACCCAGGCGCGCGGGGCGGCCGGGGCGGCGGACGGGGCGAAGGGGTCTTCTTCACCCACGGCGGCGAAGGGCGGCTGGCCTTCAGGCGGGGCTGGCGAATCGGACGGATCTGACGAATCTGGCGGCGCGATGCCCAGCAGGCGCTCGCGCACGGTCTGGGCGATGTCCAGCGGCGATTCGGTCAGTTGCAGGGTGTAAAGGCCCACTTCCAGCCAGCGGGCCGCATCCGCCGTGGCGGGCTGGGCAAAGTGCGCGGCCAGCCGGGCCAGGCGCTGGGCGCGGACGAGCAGGCGGGGAAAGTCGGCGGCGGCGTCTTGCACGGCTTCGCAAGCGGCGGCAATGGACTCCAGCGCGGCTTGCAGGCGGGCCAGGGCGGCCAGCCAGCCTGCTTCAGGCACGCCTTCGGGCGCGAGAGCGTTCCAGCGCAGGCGGGCATTGCCGCCGGGCGGGCTGGAAGGCGGATTGCCAGCGGCCAGCCGCAAATCGCGCAAGGCGTTTTCAAGGCCGCCAGCCAGCGCGCTCCAGTCTTGCAGGCCGCGCGCGTGCTGCAAACCGGCGGCAAGCAAATCACGCGCGAAATCCTGCAACTGGCGGTGGCCAAGCTGGCGGCCCAGAAACTGGATGCCGGTTTCGTTGAGCTGGTGCGCTTCGTCAAACACCACGGCGCGGACGGCGGGCAGCAGCTCGGCCATGCCCGATTCGCGAATGGCCAGATCGGCAAAAAACAGGTGATGGTTGATGACGACCACGTCGGCGGCCAGCGCCTCGCGCCGCGCGCGGGCCACGTGGCAGTCGCGAAACCGGGGGCATTCGCTGCCCAGGCAGTTGTCGCGCGTGGAAGTGACCAGGGGGATGACGGGCGAGCGCTCGTCCAGCTCTGGCAGCTCGGCCAGATCGCCCGTGGCCGTGGCCTGCGCCCAGCGCTCGATGCGGGCCAGCTCGCGCGCGGCGGCGGCGCTGGCGGGCGCTTCATGCCGGGCCAGCTCCAGCCGGTAGGGGCACAGGTAGCTGCTGCGGCCTTTGAGCAAGGCCGTGCGCACGGGCAGGCCCAGCGCGCCAATCAGGCGCGGCAAATCGCGGCCATACAGCTGGTCTTGCAGCGTTTTGGTGGCCGTGGACAGCAGCGCGCGCTCGCCGCCCAGCAGCACCGGCGCCAGATAGGCAAAGGTCTTGCCCACGCCCGTGGCCGCTTCGGCCACCAGCGCGCCGCCTTCGCGCAGCGTTTGCGCCACGGCCAGCGCCATTTGTACCTGGCCGGGACGGGGGCAAAAAGCGCCATCGGCCGCAGCCAGCGGCCCATCGGGCGCGAAAACGGCGGTAACGCGGCTGGCGAGATCAGGCAAGGCGAAAGGGTGCGGAAAAAGACGCGAGGCGGCGACGAAAGGCCGAATGGAAAGACCTCGCGCCTGTTTCATTCAGCTTTACAACTGATAATACGCAGCTTCACTTTTGGCAGCGCCAAAAAATCAGGTCATATACATAAGCACACATTGCGCACAACATGAACAAGGACAAGGGCTTCCGGCTCGCTGCCGCCACAGGCCTGCACAAGGGCGACCGGGACTATCAGCAAGATCAGCTCGGCCTGTTTGCCCACCCGCGCGTGCCCGGCTGCGTGCTGGGCGTGGTGGCCGACGGCATGGGCGGACGCACCGGCGGGCGCAAGGCGTCTGACCAGGTCATCATGACCGCGCGCCAGCTCTTTGAAAGCTACGACCCCGCCCACGAAGACGCCGCCGCCTTGCTGCGCCAGATTGGCGAAGAGGCGCATCTGGTCATCCGCCTCACCGCCATCGCCGCCGAGCAGGAGCCGCACAGCACGCTGGCCGCTTTTCTCACCACCGCCAAGGGTGCCTGCCACTGGGTGCATTCGGGCGATTCGCGCCTGTATCACTTTCGCGGCAGCACGCTGCTGCGCCGCACGCTGGACCACTCCTACGTGCAGGCGCTGGTCGAGCGCGGCGAAATCACCGCCGAAGAAGCCAACACCCATCCGCAGTCCAACATGCTGCTCAGCTGCCTGGGCGCGGACGAGCCGCCCCGGCTGGATGCGCACTACATCCCGCGCCTGCAACTGGGCGACACCATCATGGCGTGCAGCGACGGGCTGTGGCACTACTTCACGGTCGATGAAATCGGCTCCGTGCTCAACGCCTTGCCGCCGCGCGACGCCAGCGAATTCCTGGTGGAAAAGGCGCGCGAGCGCGCGATGGGCGGCGGCGACAACCTCTCGCTCATCATCGTCAAGCTGGAGCCGCTGCAGGCGGACAAGCCCATGATCGGCTCCGGCTTCGTTCAACTGGGTGCCAACACCCAGCATTGAGCGCGGGCGCGCCTTCGGGTTTGCGCTGGCCTTGCCGCCATGACCATCCAGCTCTACGCCAAGGACGGCCACGAATGCATCATGTTTCACGACCTGGTGCAGGCTGACGCCGACGCCGTGCAATCCAACCAGTTCATCGTCTGCCACGGCGACCACATGGCCGTCATCGACCCCGGCGGCATGATGACCTACAACGCCATCTTCCTGCGGCGCATGCAGTGCTTTCCGAAGTCGCAGGTGGACTACATCATGGCCTCGCACGCCGACCCTGACGTGGTGGCTTCGCTCAACCGCTGGCTGGTGCAAACCACGTGCAAGCTCGTCATTCCCGCCGTGTGGTCGCGCTTCGTGCCGCACTTTTGCACCCACAGCATTGAAAACCGGCTGGTGCCCGTGCCTGACGCCGGCGGCATCTTGCCGCTGGGCGAGGCGCACATCATCGTGCTGCCCGCGCACTTTCTGCACTCCGAAGGCAATTTCCAGTTCTACGACCCCATCTCCAAAATCCTGTTTTCGGGCGATCTGGGCGCATCGCTGGTCAGCAACGAACAAGCGGGCCAGCCCGTGACCGACTTTGACGCGCACATTCCCAACATGCTGGGCTTTCACAGGCGCTACATGAGTTCGCGCAAGGCCTGCCAGTACTGGGCGCAGATGGTGCGCGGGCTGGACATCAAGATGATCGTGCCCCAGCATGGCTCCTGGTTTCGCGGCCGTACCATGTCGCGCCGCTTCATTGACTGGGTGGAGCAGCAGGAATGCGGGCTGGATCTGATGACGCAGGAAAACTACCGCCTGCCCGCCAAAAAGCTGCTCTGAAACCGGCTTTGCCCCCGGCGCAGCGAATCGCCATGAACTCCCCGTCTTCACCTGGCGCCTTGCCCCGCATTGCCCTGCTGGCCATCACCCGCCAGGGCGTGGCGCTGGCCGCGCGGCTGGCGCGGCACTGGCCGCAGGCCACGGTGTGCGCTCCGGCCAGGTGGGCCGCGCCGCTGGCGGAGCTGCCCAACCCCCGGCGCATTTATGAAGGCGCTCTGCGCGGCGAAATCGGCCCGCTGCTGGCCGCGCATGAGCAGCTGGTGTGCTTTGTTTCGCTGGGGGCGATGGTGCGGCTGCTGGCGCCGCACCTCAAGTCGAAGGCGGAGGACCCCGGCGTGGTGGTGGTGGACGAAGCGGGGCGCTTTGCCATTGCCGTGCTCTCCGGCCACGTGGGCGGCGCCAATGAATGGGCGCAGCGCGTGGCGGCGCTGCTGGGGGCTGTGCCGGTCATCACCACTGCGTCAGACGTCATGGGCACGCTGGCCGTGGACATTCTGGGCCGCGAGCACGGCTGGCGGGCCATTGCGCCCAAGGAAAACCTCACGCGCGCCGCAGCCTGCGTGGTCAATGGCGAGCCGGTGGCCTTCGTTCAGGAAGCGGGCTGCCTGCGCCACTGGTGGCCGCACGCCGCGCCGCTGCCCGCCAACATCCGTGTTTTCAGCCGCATGACCGACGTGCCGCTGGATGCTTTCGCCGCCGTGCTCTGGGCCACGGCGGACGCTGCGGCGATCCAGTCTGAATGGTGGGAAAAGGCCAAAGGCCGCCTGGTGCTTTATTTGACCCCGCCCGAATCGTCACTCCGGAAAGACAAAGAGCCGCTTTATTTGATGAGCCGCAAAGTCAGCGGATAGCGCCAGATCTGGCCGTTGGCCGCCTTGATGGCGGCGATGATGATGCAAACGCCGCCGTAAAGGCCCAGCAGGGGCAGCAAAACCAGGCCGATGACGGCAAAAATCAGAATGCCGCACACCATGCCCGCAATGCAGAGCGTGATCTGGAAATTGAGCGATTCACGCGCGTTGCCAGCGGCGAATTGTTCGCCGGGTTCATCCTTGGTGAGCAGGTAAATGACCAGCGGCACGAGAATGGGAAAGAAAAAACAGCCCAGATGGGCGAAAACGGCGAACAGATTGCTGCTGCCGCTGCGGCGGGGCGGCATGGGAGAAAGAGGCGGTTGCACGGCGCGTTGCTCCTGAAAAATGAGGCGGCGCAAATTGTAAGAACCTGTTCAGAATCTGACGGGCTGCGCCTGAAACGCCGCTCCCGGAATGGCCCCGGATGGATATTCAAGGCATATGCCACGATTTTGTTTTCATTGATCTTGGATTCAGCCGCATGACTTCTTTCTTTGCCGTGGGCCTGGGCTGCGACAGCCGAACGCCCCTTGAAACCTTGCGCGCCGCGCTGGAGCAGGCGCTGGCGCGCGCGGGCATTGCGCCCGGGCACATCGTGGCGGCCGCCAGCATCACGCTCAAGGCAAAAGAGCCGGGCCTGCTGGCGCTGGTGGACGAGCGCGGCTGGCCCATGCGCTTTTACACGCCCGCCGAACTGGCCGCCGTGCCCGTGCCCAATCCGTCTGAAACCGTGCTGCACTACACCGGCACGCCATCGGTCAGCGAGGCAGCCGCGCTGCTGGCAGCGGGCGGCGGGCAGCAGCCCGCGCCCATGAGCGCGCTGGTGGTGGAAAAACACCGCCTGCGCGGCCCCGACGGGCGCAACGCCACGGTCTCCATCGCGCGCGTGCCGCCAAAATCGGCCGCTTTGCCCAATGACTGAACCCATGAACGACGCCAACCCGCTTTCCCCTTCTTCTTCACCCGCGCCCGCCCGCAGCGGCTCCATCGCGCTGGTGGGCATCGGCCCCGGCCATGCCGCGCACATGACTGCGCGCGCGCGCGAAGCCATTGCCCAGGCCGATGTCGTCATTGGCTACGTCACCTACATCAAGCTCGTGGCCGATTTGCTGGAGGGCAAGGAAGTCATCCGCAAGGCCATGACCGAAGAGATTGACCGCGCCATCAGCGCCCTCGAAAAAGCCCGCCAGGGCAAGAAAGTGGCGCTCATCTCCTCGGGCGACGCGGGCGTTTACGGCATGGCCGGCCCCACGTATGAAGTGCTCTTTCAGGCCGGCTGGACGCCCGATGACGACGTGACGGTTGAAATCATCCCCGGCGCATCGGCTCTCAACAGCTGCGCGGCGCTGGTGGGCGCGCCGCTCACGCACGACTTTTGCGCCATCTCGCTCTCGGACCTGCTCACGCCCTGGCCCGCCATTGCCCGCCGGCTGGAAGCGGCGGCGGCGGCCGATTTCGTCACCGCGCTCTACAACCCCAAAAGCGGCCGCCGCACGCGCCAGATCGTGCAGGCGCAGCGCATCTTCTTGCGCCACCGCAGCCCCGGCACGCCCGTGGCCATCGTCAAAAGCGCGTGGCGCCGCCGCCAGCACATTGCGCACACCACGCTGGCGCACATGGCCGAAGCCGACATCGGCATGCTCAGCACCGTGCTCATTGGCAACAGCCACACCTTCACGCGCCACGGCCTGATGGTCACCCCGCGCGGCTACGCCAACAAATACGGCGTCAGCGGCGAAGGCCGCGTCACCCACGAAGGCGAAAAAGCGGGCCGCTCGCTCTCCAGCGGGCTGGACGGCTGGCTGCAATCGCTGCGCGAAGACCTGGCCGCCGGGCACAGCCTGCAAGCCCTGGCCGCGCGCGACGGCCTGCCGGCGGATTACCTGCAAGCCGCCCTGGCTGACCCTCCGGAAGACGCTGCGGCAGCCGAAACGGGCCAAGGCTGACGAAGGCGGAAAGCGGACTTCCCGCAGCTTCAGGGCCTGTAGGCAATCTGCCTGCGGGCGCGGAAGGCGCGGCCTCAGGCGCTCGTGAGTCTTGCAAACCCTCGGCTCACCAGACCCGTCTGCGTCTTGCAGCCCTTCCGATCCGCAGCCCCTCACGGCCAGACGCTGAACAGGCCCTAAAAACAGGAGCAAATATGAGGGCCTGAAATGCCGTTTCGCGCACTTTCCACTAGGACATCATGCTATGGATTCAGGAGCGAAATAGCTTGGTTCCTTCTTTGTGAATGCCGCGCCTGTTCCGGGCCGCGTTTTCCGCGCAGCGGGCGGATGGCGGGACGCTGCTGCTTGAATCGGCCCCTTGCCCGCAGGCTCAAAAGCTCAGGCTTGGCCCTTGAGAATGGAGGGCGCTTGCTCCAGCACAACTTCGCCTTTGAGGATGGAGGGCTTGTGCGTGTCCTGAACCTCGCCTTTGAGGATGGAGGGCGCTTGTTCAATGCGCACTTCGCCCTTGAGGATGGAAGGCGCCTGCTCCAGCGTGACCTCGCCTTTGAGAATGGAAGGCTTGTGCGTGTCTTGAACTTCGCCTTTGAGGATGGAGGGGCGGCGCTCGGTTTTCATTCTGAAGCGCACGCCTGCCGCGCGCAGGCCCCACACCAGTTCCACGAAGGCGTTGTTGTTGAGCAGCGGCTCGCCGCCCACGATGATCCAGTAGCCGATGCCGTCCACCCAGAAGAGCATGAAGGTGGTGCGGGGCATGAGCATGTCAAGGTCTTCGTGCATGCAAATGGCCTGTCCGCCGCGCCAGCCGCGCTGCTTTTGCCGGGCGGCGAAGTCAAAGAACTCCACGGCGGCGGCGCACAGGGTCTCGGCTTCGTCTTCGCTGTAGCCCACGCGGGCCAGGCAAAAGCCTTCGTCGGATGAGAGCGCGGCCATGCGCTCGCCTGACAGGCCCGCGATGGCGTGCGGCAGGTAGCTGTCCAGCGAGACGTTGGGCGCGGCCAGGGGATGGGCCATTTCCTGCACCCAGCCTTTTTGCAGCGCCTCGGTCAGCAGGGCGCGGCGGGCGGGCGATTCGGCCAGCCAGGCGCTGCGCAGGGGCGCGCCCAGGCCGTTCATCAGCGTTTGCAGCTCGGCGCCGTCTTTGTCAGGCTGCGCCCTGGCATGGGCGCGCAGCGCGCCAGCGGGCGTGAGCATCAAAAACGGGTCGCGTGGGGCGGCTTGCGCGCCCTGCGGGGCTTGCGGGTTCAGCATGGTGAGCGGGGCAGGCTGCCGGTTCAGGACTCGACGCCGGTGAAGGGATCAATGCCGTAGATGAGCGCTTTGACCAGCGCCGACATGTGCGCGCGGCTGCGGGCGTCGGTGTCCATGACGGAGGCCGACAGGCCCATCTGGTCCAGCTCGCGGGCCAGGCGCTGGCGTGTGTCCCAGCTGCCGTTTTCAACGTGCGTGAGACCCACCACGAGCGCCGTGCTGTCTATGAAGCTGCGGAAGGCGTTCACGTAAGAGCGCAAGTCGTCCACCGGGTCGGGCGAGGCGGCATTGAGCATGAGCACCAGGCCCAGGGCGTTTTCAGTGAGGATGTCCCACATGAAATCAAAGCGCTTTTGGCCAGGCGTGCCAAAGAGGCGCACCTGATCGCCGTTGGGCAGGTTCATGCGCCCGTAGTCCATGGCCACGGTGGTGGTTTGCTTGAGCAGGCGCACTTCGTCGGTGGCGTTGGCCTCCGTGCGCACCACTTCGATGTCCGACAGGGACTGGATGGCCGTGGTTTTGCCAGCGCCTACCGGGCCGGCAAATACGAGCTTGTAAACATTCGCCATAAAAGATCAGAAAAGCTTGTCGAGCAGTGATTTGAAAAAGCCCTTGCGCGCGGCCTGGGCGTGGGCAGGCTTGGCAGCTGCCGCAGGCACGGGCGCGGGCGCGGCAATGGGCGCGGAAGCCGGCAGTGCCACGGCCGAACCGGAGACGATGCACAAAATGGCAAAGCGCGCAATGTCGGCTGGGTCGTGCTGTGGAAAGCTGCGGCAGAGTTTTTCCAGCGACTGGGGCGCGCGCGAGCAGATGGCCGCCAGCTGGATTTCAAAGTTGCTGGTGTTGGGCAGCAGCGTGAAATTGGGAAAGCGCCGCAGGCGAAAGCGCAGATCGGCCCTGCGCTGCGGCGGGTTCTGCCGGAGCGTGCTGTCGGCCAGCACCCAGCACAGAAAATCCAGCGGCTTTTGCGCCTGCCGGAAGCCTTCGCCAAAGTGCCGGCGCAGCTCTTCTTCCACCTGATGCGGGGGCAGCGGCGTTGCCTTTGCGCTGCCCAGCAGGCTGGAAGAGGCGGCCATCTTGGCCATGCTGGCCAGCGGCAGGGGCGATGCGATCCAGCCCTCGCGCGGCGCGAGGATGAAGAACATTTCATCGCCAAAGGTCAGAACCTGCGGCCCTTCATGGCTGATGATTTGCTGCACCAGCCTGAAAAACGGATTGCCCTGCAAGTCGGGAAACGCATGCAGAAGAATGGGGATGGCGCCTTTGAGCAGGCCGACTTCCTTGTCGGGCGCAGGCCCGGGCGCGGGGCCGCTGCCCGTGCGGGCCTGGCTGAGGATCTGGCCCAGGCCGCCGGAAGACGCGGCAGAGGCGCGGCCCGCTGGCGCAGCGGCCATTTCCGCCGGCGCCTTGCCTTCCCGCACCTTGCCCAGCGCCGTTTTCATGTCGTGGCTGGAATAGGGCATGACCAGCAGCTCCAGCACCTGGCCGGCAGCCAGAGGCAGCTTTTGCCCCGTCCAGCCGCCGCCATCGGCGCCCCAGGCCAGCGCCACGGCGGAGCGGCCGCCCAGAAAGGCCATGAGGCGCTCGGCGTTTTCGGCGCTGTATTTGCGCATGCCCAGGCCGAACAAGTCCACCACGCAATGCGTGCAGGCCAGCGCCTCGGGCGTTTGCTCGGGCATGGCCAGCGAAAGGCTGCGGCGCAGCACGGTGCATTGGGCATCGCGCCAGTTCATGCCAATCATGATTTCGATGGCGGCCGCTTCCTGGTCCGTCAGGCCGACCAACAGTATCTTCTTCATTCTTTTTCTCCTTGGAGAAAGGCAAACACGCGCATCCATTCGGGGCCTGGCTCTATGCCCTGCCGCAGCAACGCGCGGCGCGCCAGCATGAAGGCCAGTGCATCGTGGGCGCCCTCGCAATGCGCCAGAAAATGCTGCTCCTCCGAGGTGTCTCCGCTGCCGATGGCCCGCAAGGCCGTGGCAGCCATGTTTCTGGAGTCATCCGCGCCGCACAGCAGCGCGCGGCGCGGGCCGTCCAGCGCGGGCGCGGCCAGTACGCACCAGCGCGTGGCATAGCGGCTGACGCGGGGCAGCGCCTGCCCGCTGCGGCCCGCCTGATGGAGAGACTTGGCTGTCAAAGGGGCGAGCCGCCTGGCCACGCCCAACTGCTGCCACTTCGTCTCAAAGTCTGCGGCGTCAGGCGGGCAGGCGTGAAGCATGTCCACCAGCGCGCCCTGAACGGGTTCGCTGCCGGGCAGCGCCAGCGCGGCCTGCACCCGCTGCCAATGCGCTTCGCGCCGGGCCGGATCGCGCAGCACGCGCCGCCCGGCAGCGCGAAAGCTGGCGCGCGCATGCCAGCTGGCGGTTTCCGGCGCTTGTGGCAAAGGGGTTTGCATGAGCGGCGTCAGGCAAGCCAGGCGAAAGCCAGGCTCACTCCAGCAAGGTGTCCATCAGGTCGATCATGAATTCGGCGTCTTCTTCGGCCATGACCTCGAAGCCGCCGCTCATGCCCAGCTCGTCCAGCACGGGCTGGCCGTCTGGCGTGCCCTTGAGCTCCAGCAGGGCTTGCGCGAAGCGGGCGCTGTCTTCTGCGGAAATGCGCGAATTCAGCAGAAACACGTGGGTGATGTCGGCCAGCTTGCTTTCCACCAGCACCTTCATCTGCTTGCGCGTCAGGCCGGAAAGCGAGTTGTAGGCTTCGGCCAGGAAAAAAGCGGCATCCACCTCGCCCTTGATGGCCAGGCGCGCGGCAGCCTGGTAGTTTTCCACCAGGTTCCACTTGATGTCAGCCTCTTTCAAATCGGCCACTTCCAGCAGGCGCAGGCCGATGAGCTTGACGTCGCGGTTGTCCGTGAGGGCAATGGTGCAGCCGGGCTTGAGGTCGCGCGCCGCTTCGTAGGCCGTGTTGGCGCCAGTGGCGATCACCATTTCGTCCGACTTGGCGATGGGGCGCGCGATGGCCTTGTAGCCAGCATCGCGAATCATGGAAGCCGCGTCAAACGGATTGGCGTAAACGCCATCGACTTTGCCGGAAGCAATCAGCTCGGCCTGCTCGGCGGCCGAAGCGGGCGTCATCAGATGGATGTGAATGCCCGATTTTTTTTGCAGCAGCGTGTTGAGCATGTGCCAGCCCGCAAAGCGTTCAGGCGCGAAGTCGGGAGCAATCAACAAGTTCAGCGTCATGCCTGGCCTCCTTTTTCTTCCGCCAGCATCTTCTTGTACAGGGCGGTCATTTCCTCGATCTTCTTGCGCGAAGGCTCGCGGCGCACGGAGGTGTAGCCCACCACCTGGCCGTTGCGCACGTTGGGCACGGCCGTGGCGTACACCCAGTAGTGGCCGCCGTCCTTGCGCAGGTTTTTCACGTAGCCGAACCACTTCTTGCCGGCCTTGAGGGTGTCCCACAGGTCTTTGAAGGCGGCTGCGGGCATGTCGGGGTGGCGCAAGATGGCGTGGGGCTGGCCGATGAGGTCTTCACGGTTCCAGCCGGACAGCTCCACGAACGCCTCGTTGGCGTGGGTGATGATGCCGTTCAGGTCCGTGCGCGAGATGATGAGGCGCCCTTCCGGATAGGGAAATTCCTTTTCCGTCACGTACAGCGTGCGGGTTGCGCCGTCAAAGTACTTGTATTCACATTGCCGCGCCGGCTCGGCGGGCGGCTGCATGGTTGGCATGGCCATGATGTTTCAAGCCTCCTGCAATCAGACCATCTTGGCCAGGGCTTCTGCGGCGCGCTTGATGTCCAGAAACAGCAAGCCCAGCTTGGCGTTGTGGCGCGCCAGCACCGTCAGCACGGCTTCGCTGCCAGCGGAACTCATGATCACGTAGCCGCGCTCGCCTTGCAGCAGCACGCGCTCCAGCGTGCCGCGAGCCAGTTCGCGCGCTGCGCGGTCACCCAGGGACAGCAGGGCGGCTGACATGGCGCCTACCCGGTCTTCGTCCATGCCGTTGGGCAGGGAGGAGGCAATCATCAGACCGTCGGTCGAGATCAAAGCCGAGGCTTCGACGTCTGCGGAAGAGCCTTTGAGTTCTTCCAGCACCTGTTGAAACATGTCAGTGCGCATGAGTTTTTCCTATCTTTGGAGTTGGCGTGAAACGAAAGGGGAGACCGGCATGCGCTGCGCAGAATGTGTTACAGACTTCATGCCAGTTGTATCCGCAAGAAAACCGGCGGATTTCTGCATGATACCTAGGCCACCGCCGTTTATGGCCCCGCTGCCGGGGCCGGGCGCAAATTCATTTGGGAAATGCCAAATAGTTACAGGGTTTGATGGTTTGTAAGCAACACCCCTTCCGCCGGATTTCGGGTTTGCCCTTGGCTTGCCGGGGCTTGTCTGGCCTTGCCCGCGCGCGTTCGCTTCGGCTGCGGCTTCATTCCGCTGGCGGGCCGCCTGCTGCGGCCTGATTGCGCCGCGCCAGCTCGGCCAGTTTTTCGCCAATCCTGATTTCCAGCCCGCGCGGCGCGGGTTCGTAAAAGCCGGGCGGCGCCATGCCGTCGGGCAAATAGCGCTCGCCAGCGGCAAAAGCGTCCGGTTCGTCATGCGCGTAGCGGTAGCCCGCGCCGTGGCCCAGCTGCTTCATCAACTGGGTGGGCGCGTTGCGCAAGTGCATGGGCACGGGGCGGGTGCCGTCTTCGCGCACGAAGGCGCGGGCGCGCTTGTAGGCCACGTAGGCGGCGTTGCTCTTGGGGGCCACGGCCAGATACAGCGCGCACTGGGCCAGCGCCAGCTCGCCTTCGGGGCTGCCCAGGCGCTCATAAACCTCGGCAGCGTCCAGCGCCAGGCGCAAGGCGCGCGGGTCGGCCAGGCCGATGTCTTCACTGGCCATGCGGATCAGGCGGCGGGCGATGTAGCGCGCGTCCACGCCGCCATCGAGCATGCGCGCCAGCCAGTACAGCGCGGCGTCCGGGTCGCTGCCGCGCACGCTTTTGTGCAGGGCGCTGATGGTGTCGTAGAACTGCTCGCCGCCCTTGTCGTAGCGGCGCAGGCGCTCGCCCAGTACTTTCAGCAGCCACTCATCCGTGATGAGTGCGCGTTTTTCGGCGCGCGCGGCCACCGCCAGCGTCTCCAGCGTATTGAGCAGGCGGCGCGCGTCGCCATCGGCATAGGCCACCAGGCGGTCAGATGCGGCCGGCTCGGCAGCCAGACCGTCCAGCGCGGCCAGGGCGCGGGCCAGGATTTCGCGCAAATCCGCTTCTTCCAGCGCCTTGAGCACATACACCGCCGCACGCGAAAGCAGGGCGGAATTGACTTCAAACGAGGGGTTTTCCGTGGTGGCGCCGATGAAGGTGAACAAGCCGCTTTCCACGTGCGGCAAAAAGGCGTCCTGCTGGCTTTTGTTGAAGCGGTGCACTTCATCCACAAACACGATGGTGGCCTGCGGCGCAAGGCCCTCTTGCGCGGCCTGGGCGCGCTCCACGGCTTCGCGGATGTCTTTCACGCCGCCCAGCACGGCGCTGATGGTGATGAACTGCGCGTCAAACGCCTGCGCCATCAGCCGTGCGATGGTCGTTTTGCCCGTGCCCGGCGGCCCCCAGAGAATGCAACTGTGCGGCTGCCCCGATTCAAACGCCAGCCGCAGCGGCATGCCCTCGCCCAGCAGGTGCTGCTGCCCCACCACTTGCGCCAGGGTGCGCGGGCGCAGGCGTTCAGGCAAGGGCACGTGGAGAGCTTGGGGCATGAAGAGAAATATGCCATACGCGAAAGCACGCCAGCGCCCTGTTCTTCCAGACGGCCCGGGCCGCCGCCGCAAGCGGTTTCACATCAAAAACAGGAGCGGATTCAAGGGATTGAAAACGGCCTTTGCGCAGTATCCACTAGGACATCATGCTATGGATAAAAGAGCGAAAACAGGGTGAAAGCGCCTGCTGACCGCAGCCCGTCTGCTTTCTTGCGCGCTGACTTGCATGCGCCTTGCCTGGCGTTGCCTATATTCCACCGGCCGCCGCCAGCCGGGCTGGCGGTCTTGCGGGGTTGGCCTGCCCGCTTGCTCCCTTCCCACTTTCTGAAAGACGAAAACGCCATGCTGCGCTTCTTGTTCAATCTTCTCTGGTTCATTCTGGGCGGTTTGCCCATGGCGCTGGGCTGGTGGCTGGCGGGGGTGATCATGGCCATCACCCTCATTGGCCTGCCGTGGGCGCGGGCGTGTTTTGTGATTGGGCAGTTTGCCTTGTGGCCTTTCGGGCGCGAGGCGGTGGATCGCCGCCAGGTCACGGGCCGCGATGACCTGGGCACGGGCGCGCTGGGCTTGCTGGGCAATCTCGTCTGGTTCGTGTTTGCGGGCCTTTGGCTGGCCCTGGGCCATCTTGGTTCGGCGCTGGTGTGCTTTGTCACCCTTATCGGCATTCCCTTCGGCTGGCAGCATCTGAAGCTGGCTGCCATCGCGCTCATGCCCATAGGCAAAACCATCGTGGTCAGGCGCTGAGAGCCGGTTCAGGGCAAGCGGCAGGCCCGCGCGTGGAGCGGAGTGCAGGCAGGGCGCAGGCCGCGACAAGGGCTGGGCGGGTGCGCCTGGTTTGCTCCTCTATCCGTAGCAATAGGTCCTAGTGGATATTGCGCGAAGCGGTATTTCGACCGGCCTGAATTTGCTCCTGTTTTTGGTTCATTCTGGCGGGCAGGTTTGCGGCGCGGGCTGCCTGCTGGCTCGCGCCTTGCGGGCGGATCGCGGGCGGGCTTATGCGGCGGGTGCCGGTTTTGTTTCTTTCGGGGCGGCTTTGGCTGCGCCCGGGCTGGCGGGCGCGGCAAGGGTTTCGCCCGTGTGGCGCTGGCGGTATTGCTCCAGAAAGCGGGCCAGGCGCCCCAGGGCTTCGCGCAGGTCGTCTTCATAAGGGAGGAAGACGAGGCGGAAGTGGTGGTTGTCCGGGTAGTTGAAGCCGCTGCCTTGCACGAGCATGACGCGCGTGGCGCGCAGCACTTGCATGAAGAACTGGCGGTCGTCGGCGATGGGGTACATGCGCGCATCCAGCCGGGGGAACATGTACAGCGCCGCCTGCGGCTTGACGCAGGTGACGCCCGGTATGGCGGTGACGAGCTGCCAGGCCAGATCGCGCTGGCGGCGCAGGCGGCCGCCTTCCTTGACGAGGTCTTGGATGCTCTGGTAGCCGCCCAGCGCGGTCTGGATGGCGTATTGGCCGGGCACGTTGCTGCCCAGCTTGAGGTTGGCGAGCATGTTCAGGCCCTCGATGTAGTCGCGCGCCATGCTTTTGTCGCCCGAAATCACCATCCAGCCGGCGCGGTAGCCGCAGGAGCGGTAGGCCTTGGACAGGGAGTTGAAGGTGAGCACGAGCACATCCGTGCAGAGGCTGGCCAGGGCGGTGTGGCGCGCGCCGTCGTAAAGAATCTTGTCGTACACCTCATCGACCAGCAGCATCAGGCCCTTTTCACGGGCGATCTGGATGATGCCCCGCAGCGTTTCATCAGGGTAGAGCGCGCCGGTGGGGTTGTTGGGGTTGATGACGACGATGCCCCGCGTGCGCGGCGTGACTTTGCGGCGCATGTCGTCCAGATCGGGCAGCCAGCCATGCTCTTCATCGCACACGTAGTGCACGGGCTTGCCGCCAGCCAGGCTGACGGCGGCTGTCCACAGCGGATAGTCGGGCGAAGGCACGAGCAGCTCATCGCCATCGTTGAGCAGCGCCTGCGTGGCCATCACGATCAGCTCGCTGGCGCCGTTGCCCAGGTACACGTCCTCCAGCGTGACGCCCGCCACGCCCTGCTGCTGCGAGTAGTGCATGACGGCCTTGCGGGCGGCAAACAGGCCCTTGCTGTCGGAGTAGCCCGCCGAATTGGGCAGGTTGCGGATCATGTCCTGCTGGATTTCTTCGGGCGCGTCAAAGCCGAAGGGCGCCATGTTGCCGATGTTCAGGCGGATGATCTTCTGGCCCTCGTCTTCCATCTGCCGTGCGGCATCGACGATGGGGCCGCGCACGTCATAAAGCACGTGGGCCAGCTTGGCTGATTTGCGGATGGGGTTCATGGCTGCGGAGCAAAATCGCGGGAAAAAACCGCCATTTTGAACCTGCCTCCATGAAATTCCAGCCCGAACCCGCTCACGCCCACACCATTACCGCCTACGGCCCCGGCTGGATCGCCCTTGGCGCGGAGCGCATCGGCCAGAGCCTGATCCTGCAAGCAGGCCAGCCGTGGACGCCGTGGGGCGTGAATTCATTCGAGGCGCTGGATGCAGCCGCTTTTGCCGGCCTGGCCGAAAAAGGGCCGGAGCTGGTCATTTTCGGCAGCGGGCAGCGGCTGCGTTTTCCCAAGCCCGCATGGATCAGGCCATTGGTGGAAAAACGTATCGGCCTGGAAACCATGGACACGCCCGCCGCCTGCCGCACCTTCAACATCCTGGCCGATGAAGGCAGGCGCGTATTGCTGGCCTTACTGATGGAGCCAATCGGTTAAAATCGCCCGCTTTGATGTGCAGTGCGCATGCCTTGAGGCTTCAAAAGGCCCAAAACAAGGCGCTGTCTGGTCCCTCCTCCAAGAAAGCAAGAATTTCAATGGCGATCGTCATCAACAAACCTCTGCCCGAATTTGAAGCCATGGCCACCGGAGGAGTCCAGGTCACCAACATCTCTCATGCGGGGCAGGTGCTGGTGCTCTACTTCTACCCGAAGGACGATACCCCCGGCTGCACGGCTGAAGCCTCGCATTTTCGCGATCAGCACGAAGAATTCGTCAAGGCGGGCGCCACCGTTTTCGGCGTCTGCCGCGACAACATGAAATCGCACGACGCCTTCAAGGCCAAGCTGAAACTGCCCTTCGAGCTGATTGCCGATACCGAAGAGAAAATGTGCCATATGTTCGGCGTGGTCAAAAACAAAATCATGTATGGCCGCAAGGTAAAAGGCATTGAGCGCAGCACTTTCCTCATTAATGCCGAAGGCGTTCTCGTGCAGGAATGGCGCCGCGTGAGCGTGAAGGACGATGATCACAGCCACGTGGACGAAGTGCTTGAGGCCGTCAGGGCCTTGAGCGGGCATAAGGAAAAATCCGCCCTTCGGAAAACGGCCGAAAAAGCCGCGAAAAAGCCTGCAAAAAGTGAAAAGCCAGCCGAGGCTGAAAAACCAGCCAGGGCTGAAGAAACGGCCAAGGCGGAGAAACCGGCCAAAACCGCAAAGGCTGAAAAGCCCGTAAAAGCGCAAAAGAGCGAAAAAACGGCCTCAACCGCCAAAACCGCAAAAGCAGATAAACCCGTAAGAGCGCCCAAATCCGCCAAGGCTGAAAAAGCCACACAAACCGCGAAAACCGGGAAAGCGTCCCAATCTGCCAAAGCCGAAAAAGCGCCTGAAAAAACCCCGAAAACCACGGAAACTGCGAAAACCACAAAAACCGCGAAGGCGGCAAAAACCACGAAAACCGTGGAAGCTGAAAAGGCCGCAAAATCTGAAAAAGCCCCTGAAACCGCAGCCAGCGCCAAAACGGCAAAAGCCGTGAAAAAAGCCGCTCCGGCAAGCAGGGCGGCCAAATCCGCCAGCGCCTGAGCGCCAGCTTGACCGTTCAAGCCGCCCCAACCGTTCCAATGCATGCAGCCGCTCCGCCCCAAAACGGAGCGGCTTTCTTTTCGCCGCACATTCAAACGTTTTCATGCCTTCACGCGCTGCGGCTTTTTTGAGCGCGCTGGCCATGATCCGGAGAAACACACATGCCGCCCCTGCCACCCGCCCCAGCCAAGCGCGCCGCCGTTTTGCCTGCGCAGGCTTATACCGATCGTGATGCCCATAACGCCGCCGCCCGCAAAACCCGCAGCGCCAGGGCCGCGCCCGCCAAAAGCAGAAAAACCGCCGCACAGGCCACGCAAGCGCCAGCCCTTGCGCTGAACGCCGCCGTGCCCGCAGCGCCGCCCGCCGCCCAGCCGCCTGCAAGCCAGCCGCCTGCCGCCCGGCCCGCCGTCAAAACGCCCGCGAAGGCCGCAAAAAGCCGCCGCGCCGCCGCGCCGGAAGCCGTCAAGCTCTTCGTGCTGGATACCAATGTGCTCCTGCACGACCCCACGGCCCTGTTCCGCTTTGAAGAGCACGACATCTTCCTGCCCATGGTCGTGCTCGAAGAGCTGGATGCGCACAAAAAAGGCGCCAGCGAAATCGCCCGCAACGCGCGCCAGGTCAGCCGCCAGCTTGACCTGCTCGTGGCCCATGCCGACATGGCCGCCGGCCTGCCCCTGTCCGCAGGCGGGCACCTTGAGGCGGGCGGCAAGCTCTGGTTTCAGACCGCCCCGCTGCACGCCGCCACGGCCCAGCTGCTGCCGCAGGGCAAGGCCGACAACCAGATTCTGGAAGTTGTCGCCGCCCTCGCGCAGCAACACGCGGGCCGCCCTGTCGTTCTTGTCACCAAAGACATCAACATGCGCGTCAAGGCGCGCGCCGTTGGTCTGGCCGCCGAAGACTATGAAAACGACAAAACCTTGCAAGATGGCGACTTGCTCTACAGCGGCGCGCTTGCGCTGCCCGAAAACTTCTGGGCCGATCAGGGCAGCCGCCTTGAAAGCTGGCCCGACGGCGCGCACACCTTCTATCGCATCAGCGGCAAGCTCGCCGCCAGCCTGCTGCCCAACCAGTTCGTCTGGTACGAAGCCCCGGGCCAAAGCAGCCTTTACGCCCGCGTGACCGAAGTGGACGGCCAAAGCGCCACCTTGCAAACCCTCAAGGACTACACCCACCCCAAAAACGCCGTCTGGGGCGTCACGGCCCGCAACCGCGAGCAAAACCACGCGCTCAACCTGCTCATGGACCCCGGTATTGACTTCGTCACCATCACCGGCATTGCGGGCACCGGCAAAACCCTGCTGGCCCTGGCCGCCGGGCTGGCGCAAGTGCTTGACGAGCGCCGCTACACCGAAGTCATCATGACCCGCGCCACCGTCAATGTGGGCGAAGGCATCGGCTTTCTGCCCGGCACCGAAGAAGAAAAAATGGCCCCGTGGATGGGCGCGCTGGATGACAACCTTGAATTTCTCACCCAGGGCGCGGGCAGCGCCGCTGGCGACTGGGGGCGCGCCGCCACGGGCGACCTCATCCGCAGCCGCATCAAGATCAAGAGCATGAACTTCATGCGCGGCCGCACCTTCCTCAACCGCTGGGTCATCATCGACGAAGCGCAGAACCTCACCCCCAAGCAAATCAAAACCCTGATCACCCGCGCCGGCCCCGGCAGCAAGATCATCTGCATGGGCAACCTCGCGCAAATCGACACCCCCTACCTCACCGAAGGCTCCAGCGGCCTGACCTACGCCGTGGACCGCTTCAAAGGCTGGCCCCACGGCGGCCACATCACCCTGGCCCGTGGCGAGCGCTCGCGCCTGGCCGATTACGCCAGCGAGGTGCTGTGAGGCGGGCTGGCATGCACGGGAAAAGAGCCTTGTTTCGCTCTTTTTTACATAGCATGACGTCCTAGTGCAGCCAGCGCGAAACGGCATTTCGATGCCCTTGAATTCGCTCCTTTTTCTGATGCGCCCTGGCCAGCAAGAGGCCACGCGGCAGGAAGAGGCCAGGGGAAAAGCTGCCCGCAAGCGGGGCGCGCCCCGCTTGCGGGCACTTGCGCCCCGGCGGCGAGCAGGCTTCTGGCAAAACCAGCGCCCGCAACGCTTTTTTCATGAACCAAACGCCATGATCACCCTCGCCCAGCTCGTGCAAGACACCGAACGCCAACTGCAAGCGGCCGCCGTCAGCTACGGCCACGGCACCTGCTGCGCGCGCGATGAAGCCGCCTGGCTTGTGCTGCATGCGCTGCAATGGCCGCTGGAAACCGATCTGGCGGGCGATGCGGGCGCGGCGGCCGTGCCGCCCCAAGCGCAAGCCCGCGCCGCCGCGCTGCTGCAAGAGCGCATCGCCAGCCGCAAGCCCCTGGCCTACCTCATCCGCGAAGCCTGGCTGCAAGGCGTGCCTTTTTATGTGGATGAGCGCGCCATCGTGCCCCGCAGCCTGATCGCCGAAGCGCTGGCCGAGGGGCAAATTGACGCCTGGCTGCCGGACGAGCCGCGCCGCGCGCTGGACTTGTGCACGGGCAATGGCAGCCTGGCCGTGCTGGCCGCGCTGGCCTGGCCCGGCTGCGCCGTGGACGCCGCCGACCTCAGCGCCGATGCGCTGGAAGTGGCCCGCATCAACGTGGCCAAACACGCGCTGGCAGGCCGCATCAGCCTGCTGCAAGGCGACGGGCTGGCCGCCTGCCAGGGCCGGCCGGCGTACGACCTCATCTTGTGCAACCCGCCCTATGTGAACGCGGACAGCATGGCCGCCTTGCCGCCCGAATACCGCGCCGAGCCGCACATGGCCTTGAGCGGCAACCAGCGCGGCGGGCGCGACGGCATGGACTTCATCCGCCCCCTGCTGCAAGAAGCCGCCGCCCGCATGCAGCCCCAGGCGGCGCTGGTGCTGGAAATCGGCCACGAGCGCGGGCACTTCGAGGCGGCCTTTCCCAGCCTGAACCCCGTGTGGCTGCCCACCAGCGCGGGCGACGATCAAGTGCTGCTGCTCACCCGCGAGGCGTTGCAGGCCGCGTGACGGCGCGGCTTTTCGCCCGCCAGCAGGCCAAACGCCTTGGGCTGGAGGCTGATTCAGCTCCTCGATTCATAGCATGAGGTCCTAGTGAAACCAGCGCAAAACGGGTTTTGGCGCCCCTGAGTTTGCTCCTTTTTCTGATGAAAAGAGCGGTTTGCGGGTTGGCACGGCGCCGGATGAAAGGGCAGGGCAGAGCGCAAAAAAAGCCGCCAGTCCGGCTTGCGGCGCTGGCGGCTGGGAGGAAAGGGCCATTCAAGGCCCTTCAGGCTCTAGGCGAGTCCGTTTTCTGGCTCAGAACGAATCCAGCGCCATTTCCATCACGCTGGCAGCGCCGCCGGTGATGGCGTCGCGCAGCGACGAAGTGCGCGGCAGGATGTGTTCCGCATAGAAGCGGGCCGTGGCGATCTTGGCCTTCATGAACTCGGCATCTTGGCCGGCGGCCAGTTGCTTTTCGGCCACCAGCAGCGCGCGCGCCAGTTGCCAGCCCGCCACCAGATTGCCCGTCAGCATCAGGTAAGGCACGCTGGCGGCGTAAGCGCCGTTGGGGTTGGGCTTGGCGTTGGTGGCCACGTATTCCACGGCGTCCAGGAAGGCCTTGCGGGCGGCGGCCAGATTCTTGGCGGTGGACTTGGCGGCTTCGCTGCCGCTGGCCAGCAGCTCTTTTTCGGTCGCTTCGATTTGCGCGGCCACGCCCTTGGCGAACTGGCCGCCATCGCGCGCGGTCTTGCGGCCCACCAGGTCATTGGCCTGAATGGCGGTGGTGCCTTCGTAGATGGGCAGGATGCGCGCGTCGCGGTAGTACTGCGCGGCGCCCGTTTCTTCAATGAAGCCCATGCCGCCATGCACTTGTACGCCCAGACTGGTGACTTCCAGGCTGATTTCCGTGCTGTAGCCCTTGACCAGCGGCACCAGGAATTCATAGAAAGCCTGGCTTTGCTTGCGCGTGGCCTCGTCGGGCGAGTGGTGCGCGGTGTCATACGCGGCGGCGGCCACGCTGGCGGTGGCGCGCGTGCCTTCGGTGAGGGCGCGCATGGTCATGAGCATGCGGCGGATGTCGGGGTGGTGAATGATGGGCGCGCTGCCGGGCAGGCTGCCATCCACGGGGCGGCTTTGCACGCGCTCGCGGGCATAGGCCACGGCTTTTTGGTAGGCACGGCCCGAAATGGCCACGCCTTCCAGGCCCACGGCGTAGCGGGCGGCGTTCATCATGATGAACATGTATTCCAGGCCACGGTTTTCTTCGCCCACCAGGTAACCCACCGCGCCGCCGTGGTCGCCAAATTGCAGCACGGCCGTGGGGCTGCCCTTGATGCCCAGCTTGTGCTCGATGCTCACGCAATGCACGTCATTGCGCTGGCCCAGGCTGCCGTCGGCGTTCACCAGGAACTTGGGCACGATGAACAGGCTGATGCCTTTGACGCCTTCGGGCGCATCCGGCAGGCGGGCCAGCACGAGGTGCACGAGGTTTTCCGCCATGTCGTGCTCGCCGTAGGTGATGAAGATCTTGGTGCCGAACACTTTGTAGGTGCCATCGGCCTGGCGCTCGGCGCGGCTGCGGATCAGCGCCAGATCGCTGCCGGCTTGCGGCTCGGTCAGGTTCATCGTGCCTGTCCATTGGCCGGAGACGAGTTTTTCCAGATAGGTGCTCTTGAGCTTTTCGCAGCCCGCAATCAGCAGCGCCTCAATGGCGCCGTCGGTCAGCATCGGGCACAGGGCAAAGCTCATGTTGGCCGAGTGCAGGATTTCGGCGCACGCGGCGGCGATGGTTTTGGGCAGGCCCTGGCCGCCATAGGCTTCGGGGTGCTGCACGCCCTGCCAGCCGCCTTCGGTGAACTGGCGGTAAGCCTCTTTGAAACCGGGGGTGGTGGTCACCTTGCCATCGGCGAAGGTGGCGGGCTGCTTGTCGCCGGCCACGTTCAGCGGCGCGACCACGCCTTCATTGAACTTGGCGCACTCTTCCAGCACCGCCTGGGCGGTTTCCAGCCCGGCCTCCTCAAAACCGGGCAGCTTGGCAACCTGGTCGATGCGGGCCAGATGCTCGATGTTGAACAGCAAATCCTTGACGGGAGCCTGAAAGCTCATGGTTGTCTCCTGAAAGTTAGGGAAAAACGCCTTTGCGCCGGGCGCAAGGGACATTGCGAGTGTAAGTCTGGCAGAGGGCGTTTCGACGATTTGCGAGCGTTTGGGCGGCCACTCGCGCGAGCTGAAAGACTGTCCAAAAGCTGCCCGTGAGTGAATGGGAAAAGCGCGGCCCCAGGCGTTCTGCGGCGTTGTCAGTCCTTGCCGGGCCGCACGCAGGCATCTGGCCCGTCTGCGCCTTGCAGCTCATTGCGTTTCATGGCCCTTTACGGCCAGATTGCAGGCGGGTTCTGAAAAAAGGGCTTGCCGCCACGCGCGGCAAGCCCTGCCAGGCCGCTGCCTTTAAGTTGATTCAGGTCAATTCAATGAGGGGTCGCGCGCCAGCGTGTAGTAGCCGATCAGGCAATTGCCGCTGCTGTCCACCGGCTGCTGGCTCATGACCAGCGCCTCGGCGCGCAGGCGCTTTGCGTCGGCCCACAGCTCCACCCAGTCTTGCCCCACGCGCCGGCCCGGGAGTTTCTGGCGCTCGCCCTTCCAGGCCGCCGCCGCGCTGTCGCCCTGGCTCACGAAAGAGTTCCATTCGGCAGAAGGCGCGAGGTAATAGCTGCGCCGCGTGATGGCGTAGCCCGATTGCAGCAGCGCGACCGCGCCGCTGCTCTCCAACGCCTGGATTTCTTCGGCAAAGCGGCCCGGCTCCACGGGCTGCATGAAGTGGCGCGGATCGGCCGCTGAAATGCGCCCCGCCGCCTGCGCGGCAAGGTGGCAAGCGCCCAGGCAGCCCAGGCACAGAACGAATAAGCGACGCTTCATTGAAACACCCTGATATTTGTAAAACTCTGAAATAGACACAGGCCGCAAGCTGTTTCACGAACCTGAATTGACTATAGAAGTTTTACCTATTCTGGTCAATGAAACGGTTATTGAGCGGCAACCTTGCGGGAAGGCGCACGGAAAGCGCCACGGAAGGCGTCACGGAAGGCGCCAGCCCGGCCTGCGGCGCAGCACAATCGCCGCATGAACGCGGTGTTCTCCGCTGAGACCTGAACCATGTTTACCGACTCACACTGTCATCTCAACTTCCCCGAACTGGCGCAACGCCTGCCGGACGTGCTGGCGGCCATGCAGGCCGCGCAAGTCACGCGCGCGCTGTGCATCAGCACCACGATGGAGGAATTTCCCGCCGTGCGGGCGCTGGCGGCGGCGCATCCGCACATCTGGGCCAGCGTGGGCGTGCACCCTGACAGCGAAGGCGTGCAAGAGCCTGCCGTGGCCGACTTGCTGGCCGCCGCCGCCTTGCCGCGCGTGGTGGCCGTGGGCGAAACGGGGCTGGACTACTACCAGCTGGCCGAGCGCAAGGGCGGGCGCAGCGTGGCGCAGCTTCAGTGGCAGCGCGATCGCTTTCGCACCCACATCCGCGCCGCGCAGGCCGCGCGGCTGCCGCTGGTCATACACACCCGCGCCGCAGCCGATGACACGCTGGCCATCTTGCGCGAAGAAGGCGAAGCCGGCCCGCAGCGCGCTGGCGGCGTGTTTCACTGCTTCACCGAAAACCGCGAAGTGGCCCGCGCCGCGCTGGAGCTGGGCTACTGCGTGTCTTTTTCCGGCATCGTCACGTTCAAAAACGCGCATGACGTGCATGAAAGCGCCCGCTACGTGCCCGATGACCGCCTGCTGATTGAAACCGACAGTCCCTACCTGGCCCCCGCGCCGCATCGCGGCAAAACCAACTCGCCCGCTTGGGTGCCGCTGGTGGCCGCGCGCCTGGCCGAGCTGCGCGGCCAGAGCGTGGAACACATCGCCCGCATCACCAGCGACAATTTCAGCCGTCTTTTCACCAAAGCCGCCCAGTCATGACCAAACACCTGCCTGCCCGCGCCCGCGCCGCCGCCCTGGCGGCCCTTTTCGCGTTTTCCGCCTTTGCCGCCAGCGCCCTGGCGCAAAGCCCCGGCGAATTTTTCCGCGCCATCAAATCCGACAACGCCAGCGCCATGCGCGAGCTGCTGGATCAGGGCATGGACCCCAACACGCGCGACGAGCGCGGCCGCCCCGGCCTGTTCGTGGCCTTGCAGGAAGAGTCCATGAAAGCGGCTGACGCGCTCATGGCCTCGCCCCGCCTGCGGCCCGACGAGCCAAACGCCAGCGGCGAAACCCCGCTGATGATGGCCGCGCTCAAAGGCCAGCTTGACGTGGCCCGCCGCCTGATCGCGCAAGGCGCGGCCGTGAACAAAACCGGCTGGACGCCGCTGCACTACGCCGCATCCAGCGGCCACATGCCCATGCTGGAGCTGCTGCTGGAACACCATGCCGACCTCAATGCCCCCTCGCCCAACGGCACCACGCCGCTGATGATGGCCGCCGGTTACGGCAGCCCCGAGGCCGTGCAGCGTCTGCTCAAGGCAGGCGCGGATGCGCAGCTGCGCAACCAGAAAGGCATGACAGCCCTGGACTTTGCCCGCCGTTACGAACGCCCCGACGCGCGCGCCATCTTGCAAAAAGTGAAAAAGCAAAGCACCCCGCCCGCGCAACGCGGCCAGTGGTGACGGGCCGCGCCTGCGCCAGCCAAGCCCGCGAAACCAGCTTGCGGCTTGGTTGCGAACGGGTTTTCAGAACTTGGCTCCGGGGTTTGACGCGCGGCCAGCCGGCTTTCCCTGGCTGCCAGCATGGGCGCTTCGTTCTCAAAAAGCGGAGCGAATTCAGGGGCATGAAAACGGCTTTTGCGCACGTTCCACTAGGACATCATGCTATCAATTGAGGAGCTGATTCTTTTCTCCCGTAGCCTTTCGTCTTCACCCTTTCCTTGCCAGCGCGGGCGTGTGATCCGGCAGAGCCAGGGGGAGCGGAAGCGGCGCTTCTTCATCAGCCCAATGGGCATCATCTGCCTGCGGCGAAGCGCCTGGCCCGCTCTGCCGCAGCGTGCTTGATTCTTGGCGCGACTCTGCCGCCGTGGTGAAGCCTGCGGCCTGGACTGCACCGTGCTGCGCCCCGGCCGGTCTGGAATCTGTTCAAGGTTCGTTTGCGCTTTCTGCCTTCACGGACAGGCCGGGAACAGGTTCTCAGCCCCGGCATCGTCTTCAGCCCGCAGGCCGAATTCACCATGGGGCCGAACGGCGGCTGCATCAGCGGCAGCGGCTTTTTGATTGACGGCGGGGCTGCGGCAAATTTCTTCTTCGGGCCGAAAAACCGGGAACCCGCCCAGAGTCTGGCCGCAAGGGGCGAAAGCGCGGATTGGAATGAGCGGCAAGGCGCAGGCGGAGCTTTTGCGCTTGTTTGCAGCCTGCCGAGGATTTGCAAGACTGCGCTTTGCGCCCACGGCCGGGCTGCGGACAGACGCTTTAGCGCCCGCCGTCGCTGCTTTGTGCCTGTTGCACCGCTTCTTTCAGGCGCTGGCTGGCGTGGAAGGTGACCACGCGGCGGGCGGCGATGGGCACGGTTTCGCCCGTGTGCAGGTTGCGCCCCGGGCGGGGGGCCTTCATGCGGGTGCTGAAGTTGCCAAAGCCGGTGAGCTTGACTTCTTCGCCTGCGGCGAGGCGTTCGCTGATGAGGGCGAAAAAGACGTCCACGGCTTGTTTGGACTCGCGCTTGGTCAGGCCGATTTGCTCGAATAGCGCATCGGCCAGTTCGGCTTTGGTGAGGGTGTGGGCGGTTTGTTCTGGCATGGGCGGCTTTGGCGGGGCGGGGCTTGAGGAAGGCTGGATGTTGCCAGCTTGCGCGAAGCGGGCAGATGAGGCTATATCAGAAAGAGGAGCGGATTAAAGGGGTGTCAAAACGGCTTTCGCGCAGTTTCCACTAGGACATCATGCTACTGATTCAAGAGCAAAATAGCTTGACCAGAGCCTGGCGGGCGCGCTTTCAGAACCGTTCAGAGTCTGGCCGTGAGGGGCTGCGGATGGGGGTGGGCGGCAAGGCGCAGACGGGCCTTGCTGTCCGTTTGCCGAGCGGCGAGGATGGGCCGGGCCGCAGGGCGCCCGAGGCCGCGCTTTCTGCACGCACGAGCAGACTTTGGGCAGGCTCTCAAGCCCGCAGCCGCGCGCCCAGGTCTTTTTCCAGACGGATGAGGATGGCGGCGACGGCGGCGTCGAGTTTTTCGTCGGTCAGCGGGGCCTGATCGTCGCCCAGGGTCAGGCGCACGGCCAGGCTTTTTTCGCCAGCATTGACGCCGCTGGCGCTTTGGCCGCTCTTGGGGCGGTAGATGTCAAACAGCACGGCGGCCTTGAGCAACCCTTGCGTGGGCGCGGCGTGAATGGCCTGCATGAGCGCGGCGTGGGTGACGGCTTCGGGCACGACGATGGCCAGGTCGCGCTCGCTGGAGAGCTGGCGGGGCAGGGCGCTGGCGCGGGGCAGCGGGTGCTGCAAAACGGCTTCCAAATCCAGCTCAAAGAGCACGGGCGCTTGCGGCAGCTCCCACTGCTGGCGCCAGCGCGGGTGCAGCTCGCCCAGAAAGCCGATGGGCTGGCCTTGCAGCAGCACGCGGGCGCAGCGGCCCGGGTGCAGGGCAGGGTGGCTGGCGGCTTCAAATACGGGCTGGCGGGGGGCGAGCAGGGCTTGCACGTCGCCCTTGACGTCGTAAAAGTCAGCGGCGGGCTGTTTGCCTTGCCAGCCCTGGATGGCGGCGGGGCCGCATACCAGGCCCGCCACGCGCATGGGCTGGCGCACGCCGCGCACGCTGGCCGCGCTGCCGGGCACGCTGGCGTCGCGCGTGAAGACGCGGCCTATTTCAAACACGCGCACGCGCTCGGCGCGGCGGTCGGCGTTGTACTTGAGCACTTGCAGCAGCGAGCCGATGAGGCTGGAGCGCATGACGCTCATCTGGCTGGCAATGGGGTTGAGCAGGCGGATGGGGTCGGCGTTGCCCGCCAGATCGCGCTCCCAGCTTTCTTGCACAAAGCTGTAGTTGATGGTTTCCAGATAGCCCAGCCCGGCCAGCTGATGCCGCAGGGCGAAGGGGCTGCGGCGCGTTTCGGCGCGCGCGCTGGAGCGGATGGGCGCAACGGGCGGCGTGTCAGGCAGGGTGTTGTAGCCAGTCAGGCGGGCGATTTCTTCGATGAGATCGGCCTCGATGCGCAAGTCAAAGCGCCAGCTGGGCGGGGTGACGGTGATTTGGCCTTCGCCTTCCGTGAAGGCCATGCCCAGGCGGCGGAAGATGCTGGCGCACTGCGCTTGCGTGAGCGGCACGCCGATGACTTTGGCCGCGCGCGCCACGCGCAAGGTGATGGGAGCAGGCTGCGGCAGGCCGGCTTGCTGGTCGGTGACGGGGCCTGCTTGCGTTTGCGGCGTGCCGCAGATGTCCAGAATGAGGCGGGTGATGCGCTCGATGACGCGCGTGGTTTGTGTGGGATCGACGCCGCGCTCGAAGCGGTGGCCTGCGTCGGTGGCGAAGTTGAAGCGGCGTGAGCGGCCCGCAATGGCATCGGGCCACCAGAAGGCGGCTTCCACATACACGTCTTGCGTGCTGCCAGAAACGGCCGTGGCTTCGCCGCCCATGATGGCGGCCAGCGACTGGACCTGGCGTTCGTCGGCCACGACGCCCACGGTTTCGTCCAGCGCCACGGTGGCGCCATTGAGCAGCTTGAGCGATTCGCCCGCGCGGCCCCAGCGCACATGCAGGCCGCCGTGAATTTGGGCGAGGTCAAAAATGTGCGAGGGCTGGCCGGTTTCAAACATCACGTAGTTGGAAATATCGACCAGCGCCGAGACGCTGCGCTGCCCGCAGCGGGCCAGGCGCTCGACCATCCACGCGGGCGTGGCAGCCTGCGTGTTCAGCCCACGAATGACGCGGCCTGAAAAGCGGCCGCACAAATCAGGCGCTTCGATGGTGACGGGCAGCGCGTCGTCCACCGTGGCGGGCACGGCGGCCAGGCCCTCGCTCCAGCTTTTGAGCGGCGCATCGGCCAGCGCGGCCAGCTCGCGCGCCATGCCATGCACGCTCAGCGCGTGGCCCAGATTGGGCGTGAGCTTGAGGGTGAGCAGCGTGTCATCCAGCCGGAGGTATTCGCGCAGGCTCTGGCCCACGGGCGCGTCGGCGGGCAGCTCCAGCAGGCCCGCGCCTTCATGCGAAATGCCCAGCTCGCTGGCGGAGCACAGCATGCCGTGGCTTTCAACGCCGCGCAGCTTGCCCAGCTTGATGCGAAAGGGCTTGCCATCTTCGCCCGGCGGCAGCTCGGCGCCCACCAGCGCGCACGGCACTTTGATGCCCGCCCGCGCGTTGGGCGCGCCGCACACGATTTGCAGCGGCTGGCCGCCCGCATTCACCTGGCACACGCGCAGACGGTCGGCATTGGGGTGCTGCTCGGCCGATTGGATTTCGGCCACCACGATCTGGCTGAACGGCGGCGCGGCCGGGCGGGTTTCTTCCACCTCAAAGCCGCCCATCGTCAGGGTGTCAGCCAGTTGCTCGGTATTCAGCGGCGGGTTGCAGAATTCGCGCAGCCAGGATTCGGGGAATTGCATTTTCGGGGCCTCAATGTCGGATATTTCAATTGCGCAGGTTTTGTGTTTCTTGCATTTGCGCGATTTTTTCAATGGCGGCGGCCTGCCGCTCCAGCGTCTGGTTTTGCTCTTTCATCAGATCAATCAGTCGATTCTGATAATTGCAGGCATTGGATCGTTTGATAAGCCATAGCCATACGCCAATCAACATCAGTATCGGCCCCCAGGACATGAAAAGCTGGATCAATATGGCCGGAATGCCTGAATGACGGGTTGAATCGGATGGCGGCTCTACATTTTCAAATTCGCCTGAAGCCAGACGAATCTGGGCGCTTGCGTAACGGTCAGGGGCATAGCGCGCCTGATCGCTGATGCGCACCATGATTTCCTGGCCCGGCAAAAGGCCGAGGCTGAAAGTCGAATCATTGAAAGCGTCAATCAGCTTGCCGCTGGCGTCAAAAAAACGGGCTTCAAAAACCGCGTGGTCCAGTTTCCGGCGGCCTGTATTGGTGGCTTTGCCCAGGACGGTGAGCGTGCCGCAGCAGCTTTCTTCTTCCGAGTCTGGGTGGTAGCTGTAATCGATGTCTGAAAACCGGATATCGGAATCGTCGGCAGGCGATGGCGCTTCGCTTGCCGAAACGCTGGCGCAGGCGAGAAACAGCAGGCACGAGAGGAGAAATCGCTTGAACATCGCAGAATTTTCGCGGTGGCGATTCAATTCATCAGGCGAATTGCCTCAAAAAGCGCACGTCGCCTTCAAAAAACTGGCGCAAATCACTCACGCCGTAACGCAGCATGGCCAGGCGGTCAATGCCGGAGCCGAAGGCAAAGCCAATGTGGGTTTCAGGGGCCAGCCCCATGTTTTTCACCACTTGCGGATGCACCTGGCCGGAGCCGGAAACTTCCAGCCATTTGCCTGCCAGCGGGCCATCGGCAAATTGAATGTCAATCTCGGCGCTGGGTTCGGTGAAGGGGAAATAGCTGGGGCGAAAGCGCAGGGCGAGCTGGTCGGTTTCAAAAAAGGCGCGGCAAAAATCCAGATACACGGCCTTGAGGTCTTTGAAGCTGACGTTTTCGCCCAGCCACAGGCCTTCAACCTGGTGAAACATGGGGGAGTGGGTGGCGTCGCTGTCCACGCGGTAGGTGCGGCCAGGGGCGATAACGCGGATTTCACGCACGCGGCCTGCGGCCAGATCAGCAGCATGGCGCTGCGCGGCGGCCGATGCGTAGCGAATCTGCATGGGGCTGGTGTGCGTGCGCAGGCAGTAGGGCTGGCCGTCTTCGCCGTTCATGTCCACATAGAAGGTGTCCTGCATGGAGCGGGCAGGGTGGTTGGGCGGGTTGCCCAGCGCGGTGAAGTTGAACCAGTCGTTTTCGATTTCGGGGCCGTCGGCAACATCGAAGCCCATGCTGCTGAAGATTTGCTCGATGCGTTCCCACGCGAGGGAGACGGGGTGCAGGCCGCCTGCGCCGCGCTGGCGGCCCGGCAGGGTGACATCCAGCGCCTCGGCCTGCAAGTGCTGTTGCAGCTCGGCTTCCTGCAATGCCTGGCGGCGCGCGGTGAGCGCGGCTTCAATGGCTTGCTTTGCCTGGTTGATGGCAGCGCCGCGCGTTTTCTTTTCTTCAGGCGCGAGCTGGGCCAGCTCTTTCATCAGCGCGGTGACGCGGCCCGCCTTGCCCAGAAATTGCGCCTTGGCGTTTTCCAGGTCAGCCGGAGAGGGGGCTTGGGCAAAGGCGGCGGTGGCAGCGGACACCAGGGCATCAAGTTCGCTGCTGGCAGGCAGGGCGCTCATGGGGCAGGGCAGTAGGGAAGGGAAAAATGAAAAAGGGATTGGGCGCCGTGCGGCCCCCAATCCCTGAAACGCCATGTGGCGCAAAGGCCGCTGGGGCCTGGTGCGCGAGGCTTCAGGCGGCCAGCTTGGCCTTGACTTGCTCCACGATGCGGGCAAAAGCCGCTTCGTCGTGAATAGCGATGTCGGACAGCACCTTGCGATCCAGACCCAGCCCGGCCTTGTTCAGCCCGTTGATGAACTGGCTGTAGGTCAGGCCCAGCGCGCGGGTGGCGGCATTGATGCGGGCAATCCACAAGCGGCGGAACACGCGCTTTTTGTTGCGGCGGTCACGGTAGGCGTACTGACCAGCCTTCATCACCGCCTGTTTGGCGATGCGATAGACGTTGCCACGGCGGCCACGGTATCCCTTGGCCAGGGCAAGAACTTTTTTATGACGGGCGCGAGCCGTCACACCACGTTTGACGCGAGGCATTCGTTTTCTCCTTGTTCGTCAGTGATTACAGGCCGCATTTGGGCAGCATTTGCGCGATCTGGCCGAGATCGGCCTCATGCACATTGACTGCGCCGCGCAGTTGCCGCTTGTTCTTGGTGGTCTTCTTGGTCAGGATGTGGCGCTTGAAGGCCTGGCCGCGTTTGACGGTACCGCCGGGACGAACGCGAAAACGCTTTTTCGCGCTGCTCTTGGTTTTCATTTTGGGCATTTGAAATGCTCCTTCTGGCTTGTGCTCGAGAGGCGTGCGCAAAGACCTTCGCGCCCTTGATGGCCCCGAGCCACTTTTGTGTGCGGCTGCCGCCCAAAGCCGTCAGGCCCAAGGCGAAAGCTGCACTTTTCTCCGGCGCGGTCAAACGCCGGAAAACCCGCAATTATCTACGATTGCTTTCAGTTCTGCGCCGCTTCAGCAGGGGCGGGCGCAGACGCTTCGGCGGCCTTGGCTGCGCCGCCGGCTTTCTTGCGCGCGGGGGCGAGCATCATGATCATCTGCCGGCCTTCGAGCTTGGGAAATTGCTCGACCTGGATGACATCCGCCAAGTCTTCACGAATGCGGTTGAGCAGATCAAGCCCCAGATCCTGGTGCGTGATTTCGCGGCCGCGAAAACGCAGGGTCACTTTCACCTTGTCGCCATCGCCCAGGAAGCGGCGGATGTTGCGCAGCTTGATGTTGTAGTCGCCATCGTCCGTGCCGGGGCGGAATTTGACTTCCTTGATTTCGATGACCGTCTGCCGGGCCTTGGCTTCGGCGGCGCGCTTTTGTTCCTGGTACTTGAACTTGCCGTAGTCGATCAGGCGGCAGACCGGCGGGCTGGCCGCTGCGGCGATTTCAACCAGGTCCACATCCATCTCGCCCGCCATGCGCAGCGCTTCCTGCAGGGGAAAGATGCCCAGGGACTCGTTGTCAGGGCCGTTCAGGCGCACTTCGGGCGCGGTAATTTCACGGTTGAGCCGGTGGGCGCGTTCTTCGCGCTGGCGGCGGTCACGAAAGTTGGTAGCTATGGCGATTACCTCAGAAATGAAAGGAATGAAAAGCGGCAGCGCGCAGGCATTCAGCTTTTTGCTGCAATGTCCTGCAATACGCGGCTGGCAAAAGCTTGCAGCGGCATGACGCCCAGATCGGCATTGCCCCTGCCGCGCACCGCCACGGTTTTGGCCTCTTTTTCCTTGTCGCCGACGACGAGGATAAAGGGCGGTTTTTGCAGCGAATGCTCGCGTATTTTATAGGTGATTTTTTCGTTGCGGAGATCGGTTTGTACCCGAATACCGCGCTCACGCAACGCGGCGGCCACATATTCCACGTAATCGGCTTGCGCGTCGGTAATGCCGGTGACGACCACTTGCACTGGCGCCAGCCAGACGGGCATGGCGCCTGCGTGCTGTTCAATGAGAATGCCGATGAAACGCTCCAGACTGCCCACAATGGCGCGATGCAGCATGATGGGGCGGTGGCGCGCGCCGTCTTCGCCCACATATTCGGCGTCCAGCCGCTCCGGCAGGTTGGGATCGACCTGAATCGTGCCGCATTGCCATTCGCGGCCAATGGCGTCTTTGAGTGTGTATTCGATTTTCGGGCCGTAAAAAGCGCCTTCGCCAGGCAGATAAGTGAATTCGCAGCCTGAGGCGCGCAGTCCTTCGGCTAGCGCGTTTTCAGCCTTGTCCCAGCTTTCGTCGCTGCCGATGCGTTTTTCGGGGCGGGTGGAGAGCTTGTAGATGATGTGGTCGAAACCAAAATCTTTGTAAACCTTTTGCAGCAGCGTGGTGAAGGCCGTGACTTCAGATTGAATCTGGTCTTCGGAGCAGAAAATGTGCCCGTCATCCTGCGTGAAAGCGCGCACGCGCATGATGCCGTGCAGGCCGCCGGAAGGCTCGTTGCGGTGGCAAGCGCCGAATTCGCCGTAGCGCAGCGGCAAATCGCGGTAGCTTTTCACGCCCTGTTTGAAAATCAGGATGTGGCCGGGGCAGTTCATGGGCTTGAGCGCGTAGTCGCGCTTTTCGCTTTCGGTGGTGAACATGTTTTCCCGGTATTTGTCCCAGTGCCCTGTTTTTTCCCAGAGCGATTTGTCCAGGATTTGCGGGCCTTTGACTTCCTGATAGCCGTTTTCGCGGTAAACGCGGCGCATGTACTGCTCCACTTCCTGCCAGATGATCCAGCCTTTGGGGTGCCAGAACACGGTGCCGGGCGAGTGCTCGTCAATATGGAACAAATCCAGCTCGCGCCCCAGCCGGCGGTGGTCGCGCTTTTCGGCCTCTTCCATGCGCTTGATATAAGCGTCCAGGTCTTTTTTATCGGCCCAGGCCGTGCCGTAAATGCGCTGCAATTGTTCGTTTTTGGCATCGCCGCGCCAGTAGGCTCCTGCCAGTTTGGTTAATTTGAATGCCTTGAGAAAGCGGGTATTGGGCACGTGCGGGCCGCGGCACATGTCCACATATTCCTGATGAAAATACAGGCCCATTGCCTTTTCATTGGGCATGTCGTCAATCAGGCGCAATTTGTAATCTTCGCCACGTGACTGGAAAACGCGAATGACTTCCGCGCGCGGCGTCATTTTCTTGATCACGTCGTAATCCTGCGCAATCAGCTCTTTCATGCGCTTTTCAATGGCGGCCACGTCTTCCGGCGTGAATGGGCGTTCGTAGGCGATGTCGTAATAAAAGCCTTCTTCGATAACCGGGCCGATCACCATTTTGGCGGTGGGATAAAGCTGCTTGACGGCGTGGCCGACCAGGTGCGCGCAGGAGTGGCGGATGATGTCCACGCCGTCTTTGTCTTTGGGCGTGATGATTTGCAGGCGGGCGTCGTGGTCAATCACGTCGCAGGCGTCCACCAGTTTGCCGTCCACGCGGCCTGCCAGCGTGTTGCGGGCCAGGCCGGGGCCGATGGACTGGGCGACTTCAGCCACGGAGACGGGGCCGGGATATTCGCGTTGCGAGCCGTCGGGAAGGGTGATGCGGACGGGGTGGGTCATGAGCGTTCTCTTTTCTTTCGGGCAATAAAAAAGCGCGGCAGCAGGCCCGCGCTTTTGGGTTCCGGCAAGTGATTCAGGCGCGCGCGAACCGGCGTTTCTCGCGGCCCGTGCATGCAAGGGCCGCGCAGATGGCGTGCGGGCGGGTTCGCGGTGTCATAACCAGATGTGCCTTTCCCGTTCCTTGTTGAATGTGGGGAGCCAAGCGGGCTTGAAAGCAGCGGATTCTAAAACCGCCGCATAGCGAAACGCTATAGCCGCCTCGCGGCAGGCGGCGGCATGAGCGGGGAGTTGGCCGGCTGTTTGCTATTAGAAAAAAAGCAGATTGAAAGCATGAAAAAAACGTTGAGGTCCTAGTGAAACTTGAAGAGTTTGCTATTAATAGATGAGCTATCTTTCTGCCGCTGCCCGGATCGATGAGGCTGGGAAGACAGACTGCTCGCAAACCAGCCATGCCAGGCCGTCAATTGCCCAGCAGCTGTGTTTGCAGGCGTTCGTCGCGCGTGAAGCGAAAGCGCGAGACCATGATGAGCTGGTCGGCGCGGTTGCGCATGGCCAGGCCGAAGGACTCGAAGGGGCCGGAAGATTGGGCGATGGCTTCGGCCAGGCGGTCGAGGTGGCGGCTGCCGGAAGACTCGACGACTTCGGTGTCGAACACGCGGCCATCGTGGTTCACGGTGATCATCATGGTCAGCTCGCCGTAGAGCTTGCGGCCATTGATTTCGGGAAAGTTGCTGGTGCCGCGCGCCTCGATCTTGCGGCGCACGGTGTCGTAATAAAGGGCGTACATCTCCTCGCGCGTGGCGGGGCTGATGAAGCGCTTTTTGGGGCGGGAGTTTTCTTCTTTCACCGCGCGTTCGATTTCGGCCAGCATTTGCGACAGGTGCTTGCGGCGCTCTTCCTGCTCGATCACGTCGGGGTCGTTTTTGGGCTTGTCGGGCGAAGGCTTGGGCAGCGCGGCCACTTGTTTTCGCAGCTGGTCGAGCAGGCGGTTTTGCTGCTCGCGCATGGATTCGATCTGGCGCTGGGCTTCTTCGGTGGCGGCGTCGCCCAGCATGGCCTGCAAGGCAGGGGGCAGGGGGGTGGTGGCGCGCACGTCGGGCAGGGGGCTGTCGCCGCCGCCAGCCAGGTTGGCCTGGGCAATGGCCTGGGCCTTGGCGGGCGCTTCGTCGCCACGGGCATTGACGAGGATGACCTCCAGCGGCAAATCCTCGAACACGCGCCGGAAGCCTTCAGGATTGACGAAGCGGATGGTGAGCAGGCTGGCATGGATGAGCACCGAGACGATCAGCGCCCATTGCAGCGTGGAGAGGGATTTGAGACGGTCGAGATTCACGGGGCGGGATTATCCATTTGTTACCGGCGGCCGCCGCGCTGCTTTCCGGCCTTTTTCAGCCTGCCGCAGCCACGCCCGGGGCTTGTTCGCCATCGCCATCGGCCAGATCGACGGCAATGGCGATGGGGCCGGCGCCGGCTTCTTCGGCCTCGTCTTCGGCTTCCGGCGGGGCGCTGGCAGGCGATGCGCTGAGCACTTCGGTCACGCTGCCGCTGACGTCCAGCGCGATGTCGTCAATGTGGCCGAGCTTCACACGCACGAGCGAGCCGCGCGCCATGCCGCCGGTGCCCATCACGGTCAGGGTCAGCGGCAGTTCTTCGGCGCGCACCAGCCACGCGCCGCCAGCTTGCTCGCGCAGGGCGCTGGCGGTGAGGTGGGTGATGGCGTTCTGGCGCAGGTATTGCAGCGTCCAGAAGCGCTCCATGGCGGCCTGGTTTTGTGCGTAGGCGGTGTAGGCGGCGTCAAAGGCGCTGATGATGGCAAACAGCTGCGCGTCTTTGGGTTTGAAAGGCGCGGCCAGCGCGGCGGTGGCGCCGTGGCGCGCGCAGGCGATGAGCTGCCACTGGTTCACCAGATCGACATAGCGGCGCAGCGGCGAGGTGCTCCACGCATAGCTGGGCACGCCGATGCCCGCGTGCGGCAGGGCCTTGACGCCCATGCGCACCTTGATGCCGGGCGCCAGGCTGGCCTGGCTGCGGTAGATGGCGGGCACGCCCAGGCTGGCCAGCCACTGGCCCCAGGTGCTGTTGGCCAGGATCATGGCTTCGGCCACGATCAAGTCCAGCGGCGCGCCGCGCTGGCGCTGGGTGATGCGCACGCGCTCGCTGCCGGTGGGCAGGGCAGGGGCGGCTTCGCTGTCCGCGCTGTCTGCTCCTTGCGCGCTTTCCAGCGCAAAGCTGTAGTCGGGGCGGCTGAAGTTTTCGGGCTTGCCGCGCACGGCTTCGCGCTGGGCTTTCAGGTGCAGCGCCAGGCGGTAGAGGAAGGCCAGCGTCTGGCGCGGTATGGGCAGCCCGGGCGGCTGTTCGTCCTGTGGTTCGTCTTGTTTTTGGGCGGGAGCAGTGAGCCATTCTTCGGTGATCAGGCCGTCCAGCCGGTCATGCCGCAAATTGGCGGCCACGGCCACGCGCTCCAGCCGGGTTTCGTGGCGCTGGATTTCCAGCGTGGCTTCGTCCAGCGTGACGTAGAGCGACACTGCCGGGCTGGCCTGGCCCGCGTCCAGCGTGCAGGCGGCGACCACGCTGTCGGGCAGCATGGTGATTTTGTTGCCGGGCATGTAAACGGTGGACAGGCGCGTGTGCGCCACGCCGTCCAGCACGTCGCCGGGCGCAATGGCCAGCGCCGGCGCGGCAATGTGGATGCCCAGCGTGACTTGCCCGCTGCCCAGTCCTTCGACGGAGAGCGCGTCGTCAATTTCGGTGGTTTGCGAGTCGTCAATGGAATACGCCTGCACGCCAGCCAGCGGCAAGTCATCTGCGGGCGCCAGCGCAGCGGCCAGCGCCTGCGGCGGAAACTGCGTGCCTTTGGGAAAGTGCTCGAACAAAAAGCGCTGCCAGTGAAACTGGTAGGCCGAGGCGATGGCGCCCGCGTTCTTCAGCAGCTCCAGCGGGGCCAGTTGCGTGGCGCGCGCCGCTTCCACCACGGCCTTGTATTCGGGCGCGTTTTTGTCGGGCTTGAACAAGATTTTGTAGAGCTGCGCTTCGATTTCCGCCGGACAGCGCCCGGCCGCCAGCTCGGCCGCCCAGGCGCTCACTTGCGCGGCAATCTGCTTTTTCTTTTCGATGGCCGCCAGCGCCTGCGCAACGATGTCGGCGGCGGCCTTGCGAAAACGCCCCTTGCCCGCGCGGCGAAAGTAGTGCGGCGCGCCATGCAGCGCCATCAGCATGGCCGCCTGCTCTGCCGCGCCGGGCGCGCCGCCAAAGTAATCGGCCGCCAGCGCGGCAAAGCCGAATTCGTCTTCCGGCGCGAATTCCCAGGCCAGCGGCAGCTCCACTTGCGCCGCCATTTCGCCCGCCTGCGCCAGCAAATCAGCGGGCGCGGGTTTGTCAAAACGCAAAAGCTGATTGGCCGCCTTGACTTTCACCCGCTTGCCCGAGTCCAGCTCCACCTGCGCCGATGCCTCGGCCTCCGAAAGAATGCGGCCCGCAAGAAATTTGCCCGCTTCGTCAAACAAAAGATTCATGGGCGCGGATTGTCACATCGAGCCTTGCCAGGATGCAGGCGCGCCCGCCCAAGAAGCCGCGCCCGGCGCCGTCGGCTTTTGCGTCTGCGCTCCGGGCTTTTTTCGCTGCATCCGGAGTTTGTTCAGGGCCTGGCTGCAAGAGGCAAAAGTGCGAAATCGTGATGGGCCGCAAGGCGCAAACCGCTGGCGGGTCTTGCCGCCCAATTGCAGCCCGGCGAGGAGGATGTGCAAGGCCCACGGGCGTCCGAGTTCGCACTTTTCGCACCCACGGACGGATTTTGAACAGGCTCTTAGAGCAGACTGGGTTAGCCGCTGCCGCTTTTGAAGCGCAGGAATGAGCGCCTTCGCTTCTTGGCGTTGCCAGAATCAGGCTTTCGCAGCCTTTGAACCGGAGATTTCATGTTCCGCATCACCCGCCAGACTCCTTTGCCGCTTCACAGCGTGGCTGCTACGCGCCGGATGGAGCATGCGGCCATGCAGGTCCTTGCGGCGCACACGCTCATGCAGCGCGCGGGGCTGGCTGCCGCGCGGCTGGCGCTGGCGCTGGCGCCTCATGCGCGCGTGATCTGGCTGGCCTGCGGCCCTGGCAACAACGGCGGCGACGGGCTGGAAGCCGCCATGCATCTGCACGCCTGGGGCATGCGCCCGGTGGTGAGCTGGCTGGGCGAAGAAGAGCGCTTGCCGCCCGATGCGCGCTGCTCGCTGCAGCGCGCGCGCGCCGCTGGCGTGCTCTTTACGGATGAGCCGCCTGCCGGGCTGAGCGCGCAAGACTTGTGCGTGGACGCGCTGCTGGGCATAGGCGCTACCCGCCCGCCCGAAGGGCGCATGGCCGGCTGGCTGGCGCACATGCATGCCAGCGCCGCCCGCGTGCTGGCGCTGGATGTGCCCACAGGTCTCAACGCCGACACCGGCCACATGGCCCAGCCCTTGCCTGCGCCACGGGCCGAGCGCCACACGCTCACGCTGCTCACGGCCAAGCCGGGGCTTTTCACCGCGCATGGGCGCGATGCCTGCGGCACGGTGTGGTTTGACGACTTGGGCGCGCCCGCCGCCCTGCCCGCTGGCGAGCCGCCTGCCGCCTGGCTGGGCGCCCAGCCTGCCGCGCCGGTGCCGCCCGCCGCCTGCCGCCCTCATGCCAGCCACAAGGGCTGTTTTGGCGATGTGGCCGTGATTGGCGGCGAGTGCAGCGCCGCGCGCGGCACGGCCATGACGGGCGCGGCCTGGCTGGCTGCCAGCGCCGCTTTGCACGCGGGCGCGGGGCGCGTGTATGTCTGCCCGCTGGCTGACGCAGGCGAGCCGGCGCCTGCCGCCTGGGCGGCGCTGCCGGAGCCGGAGCTGATGCTGCGCCGCTTTTCGGCGCTGGAGCTGCGCGCCATCACCGCCGTGTGCGGCTGTGGCGGCGGCCAGGCCGTGCAAGCCGTGCTGCCGGCGGTGCTGCGCGCCTGCCCGCGCCTGGTGCTGGATGCCGATGCGATCAATGCCCTGGCGGCCAGCACGGCTTTGCAGGCCGCCGTGCGCCAGCGCAGCGCCGAAGGCCATGCGACTGTGCTCACCCCGCACCCGCTGGAGGCTGCGCGTTTGCTTGGCAGCAGCGCCAGCGCCGTGCAGCAAGACCGGCTGGCCGCCGCACGCACGCTGGCCGCGCGGCTGGATGCCGTCGTTGTTCTCAAAGGCTCCGGCACCGTCATCGCCGCGCCTGGGCAGCCGCCGTGCATCAACCCCACCGGCAATGCCCGCCTGGCCACGCCCGGCACTGGCGATGTGCTGGCCGGCCTGATTGGCGCCCGCCTGGCCGCAGGCGCACACCCCTGGCCTGCCGCCTGCCAGGCCGCCTGGCAGCATGGCGCGCTGGCTGATGACTGGCCCGCCCTTCAGTCCCTGACGGCAGGCGAACTGGCCCGCCGCCTGCGCCCTTGAGAGCCTGTTCAGAAAGCTGGCCCGCCGCCTGGCCGCAAGCGCAAAAAAACGGTTCGGAATGGCAAGCCGCAGGCGGCGGGGGTGCGGCGTTTTCCGTCTTTATTTCGCTCCTCTATCCATAGCAATACGTCCTAGTGGGGATTGCGCCAAGCGGTATTTGGCCCCACTATTTTTGCTCCTGTTATTGATGCTGCCTGGCAGGCAGCGGGCCGCCCGCTCCGGGCTTGCGGCGCGCTTCGGGACTTGGCTGCGGGCAGGCCTTGAAAGCGCCGCAACAAAGCGCCGCCCGCCCTCTGCGGCGATGGAGAGGAAACTGCATGGCCGCTGCTTGCACGCATTGATTTCCGTCAATCTGGCGCGTCTTTGCATGAAGGGTTTTATCCCATAGCCGAAGCGCGCGTTCCCGCTTACATTGGCCTTGCTGTAGACCGCACTTTTGACAAGGAGGTAATTGCATGGCTCAGCCTTCGAACCCTTTTGCGTCTTTTGGCGCGTGGCCCTGGATGGGACAGACGCAGCCGTTCGCGCCCATTTTCAAAATGCCCTGGCAAAGCGACTGGATGGGCGACTGGGCCAGAGCCATGCAGTCATTGCAGCAGGGCGACGCGCCCAATCCGCTGCCGCCCGCCATGCCGGTGCTGCGCTTTGCGCCGGAAAAACTGCGCGAGTTGCAGGACGAGTACATGAAGGAAGCCACGGCGCTGTGGAACCGCAGCCTGCAAGCGCCGCCTGAAATCAAGGACCGCCGCTTCAAGGGCGAAGCTTGGAAGCAGAACCCGGTGGCGGCCTGGACGGCGGCGCTGTACCTGCTCAACGCCCGCACGCTGATGGCGCTGGCCGACGCCGCCGAGGGCGACGCCAAATCCAAGGCGCGCCTGCGTTTTGCCACCGAGCAGTGGATTGCGGCGGCCGCGCCGAGCAACTTTCTGGCCTTCAATGCCGAAGCGCAGCAAAAGGCGCTGCAAACGCAAGGGCAAAGCCTGGCGCAGGGCCTGGCGAACATGGTGCGCGACATTCAGCAAGGCCATATGTCGATGACCGACGAGAGCCAGTTTGAAGTGGGCCGCAACGTGGCCACGACCGAGGGCGCCGTGGTGTTTGAAAACGAGCTGTTCCAGCTGCTCGAATACAAACCGCTGACGGAAAAAGTGCATGAAAAGCCGCTGCTCATCGTGCCGCCGTGCATCAACAAGTACTACATCCTGGACTTGCAGCCCGACAACTCCTTCGTGCGCTACGCCGTGGCGCAAGGAAACCGCACTTTCGTGGTGAGCTGGCGCAACGCCGACGAATCGCTGGCGCAAAAAACGTGGGACGACTACATCGAGCAGGCCGTCATCACCGCCATCGAGCAGGTGCGCGACATCACGGGCGCGGAACAAATCAACGCGCTGGGCTTTTGCGTGGGCGGCACGCTGCTGACCACGGCGCTGGCGGTGCTGACGGCGCGGCACGCCAAGGCCAAGGGCCGCAAGAGCGCCTTCCCCGTGGCCAGCGTCACGCTGCTGACCACGCTGGTGGACTTTGGCGACACGGGCGTGCTGGATGTGTTCATCGACGAGCCTTCCGTGCAGTTCCGCGAATTGCAGATGGGCAAGGGCGGCCTGCTCAAGGGCAAGGAACTGGCCAGCACTTTCAGCTTTTTGCGGCCCAACGATCTGGTCTGGAATTACGTGGTGGGCAACTACCTCAAGGGCGAAACGCCGCCCCCGTTTGACCTGCTGTACTGGAACAGCGACTCCACGAACCTGCCCGGCCCCTTCTACGCCTGGTATCTGCGCAACACCTATCTGGAAAACAACCTCGTCAAGCCCGGCAAGCTCACCGTGTGCGGCGAAAAAATCGACTTGCGCAAGCTGCACGTGCCGTTTTACGTGTATGGATCGCGCGAAGACCACATCGTGCCCATCGGCGGCGCTTACGCCAGCGCGCAGGCGCTGCCCGGCGAGCGGCGTTTCGTGATGGGCGCTTCCGGCCACATCGCCGGCGTGATCAACCCGCCCCAGGCCAACAAGCGCAACTACTGGCTGCGCGAAGACGGCCAGTTGCCAGCCGACGTGGACCAATGGCTGGAAGGCGCTACCGAACACCCCGGCAGCTGGTGGCCCGACTGGTCTGCATGGCTGGCCGCCCACGCTGGCAAGCAGGTGCCCGCGCCTGCCAGCTATGGCCGCAAGCCCATTGAACCGGCTCCGGGGCGCTACGTGAAAGTCAAGGCCTGAATCGGGACGCCTGCCGGCCGCCTCGCATGGGGTTTTTCATTTCATGCAAGGCGGCCTGGCGGGCGGGCAGGCCGTCGTCGGCTGTCAGCGCCAGTGGAGTGGACGCTGACCAGCCATTTTTTTCAAAGCAAAGGAGGACCTCCACATGAACCAGAAAGTTGCCTACGTGACAGGCGGCATGGGCGGCATCGGCACCGCCATCTGCCAGCAACTGCACCGCCAAGGCTTCAAAGTCGTCGCAGGCTGCGGCTTGACGCGCGACTACAAGAAGTGGCTGGACGAGCAAGCCGCGCAGGGCTTCTCCTTTTACGCCAGCGTGGCAGACGTGGCTGACTGGCAATCCACCGTAGATGCCTTCGCACGCGTCAAAGAAGAGCATGGCGGCGTGGACGTGCTGGTGAACAACGCCGGCATCACGCGCGACCGCATGTTCATGAAAATGACGCGGGAGGAATGGGACGCCGTCATCAACACCAACCTCTCGGGCGTGTTCAACGTGACCAAGCAGGTGGTTCCCGACATGGTGGCCAAAGGCTGGGGCCGCATCATCCAGATCAGCTCCGTGAACGGCAGGAAAGGCCAGGCCGGGCAGACCAACTACTCGGCCGCCAAGGCGGGCATGCACGGCTTTGCCATGGCGCTGGCGCAGGAGCTGGCGGGCAAGGGCGTGACGGTCAACAGCGTCAGCCCCGGCTACGTTGGCACCGACATGGTCAATGCCATCCGGCCTGATGTGCTTGAAAAAATCGTGGCGGCCATCCCCGTCAAACGCCTGGGCACGCCGCACGAAATCGCCTCCATCGTCGGCTGGCTGGCCGGTGAAGACTCGGGCTTTACCACCGGCGCCAATTTCTCGTGCAACGGCGGCCTGCACATGGAATAAGGGCGCGGCCCTCCATCCCTGAGCACCCATGAAAAAAGCCCGCTTGATGCGGGCTTTCTTATGGCTCACGCGGCAAACGGGCCGCCTGGCTCATTTCAGCGACAACACCCATGCGGCCAGTTGCTGCGCCTCTTCATCCGACACCCGGTTGGGCGGCATGGGAATGGCACCCCATTTGCCCTTGCTGCCATTTTTGATGCTGTCAGCCAGTTTGCCAGCATCTCCGCCCTTGGCGGCGATGTCCTTGAAGCTAGGCCCCACCATTTTCTTTTCTACCGAATGGCAGGCCAGGCAGTTCTTGGCCTTCGCCATGCCCTCGTCGGCCACAGCCGGGCCGGCAGCTGCCACGCAGGCCAGTGCAAGCAGAAGGTGTTTCATGGTCTGTGTTCCTCTTGTCATGGGAGAAGTTAAGCTACGCCTCAACAACGCGGCTTGCCTGCGCACGGTTGACAGCACGCTTGGCAGCCAGTTTGCCGGGTTGTGAAAACAAACATTTCGACAGAGGAATAGCAATGTATCTGGTGGGTCTGGGCGTCATTTTCATGCTGCTGAAATATTTTGAGGTGTCTCCCGTGGCCGAATGGTCGTGGTGGTGGGTGCTCTCCCCCTTTGCGGGCGCCTTTGTCTGGTGGAACTGGGCCGATGCCACAGGCTACACCAAGCGCAAGGCCATGGAACGTGAAGAGCGCGAACGCATGGAGCGCAGAGACCGCCAGATGGAAGCCATTGGGCAAAAGCCCCGCAGCCGCAGACGCTAGCCGCCTGTTCACAATTTGGCCGCAAGGGGCGAAAGTGCGGCTCAGGCGGCGGGCGCGCAGCGTTATTTTGCTCCTTTGTCAATAGCAATACGTCCTAGTGCAGAGTGCGCGAGAGCCACTTTTTGCCACCTTTATTTAGCTCCTCTTTTCGATACGTCACTGCGCTTGCCAGAGCGTCTGCCGCAGCATCTGCCGGCCCGTCCCGCGCCTTGCCTGCCTGTCAAGGCGCTTCTCGCTTCGTCACGCTTTTCATGAACGCCACTGAACCCCAATCTGCCTGGCAAGGCCCCCGCTGGGCGCTTGCCATTTTGCTGGCCATTCTGGGCATGCTGGGTCCCTTTTCCATCGACACCTACATCCCTGCTTTTGATGCCATCGCCCAGGCCACCGCTGCCAGCCCCACGCAAATGCAGCAAACCCTCTCGGCCTATCTGTTCGGCTTCGCGTTCATGAACCTCTTTCACGGCGCGCTTTCCGACAGCCTGGGCCGCCGCCCCGTCGTGCTTGGCGGCTTGGTCGTCTTCACCCTCGCATCCATCGGCTGTGCCCTGGCGCCCAATGTGGAGCAGCTCATCGTCTGCCGCGCCCTGCAAGGCTTTTCCACTGGCGCGGGCATCGTGGTCTCGCGCGCCGTCGTGCGCGACATCTTCCGCCCTGCCGAAGCGCAGCGCGTCATGAGCCAGATCACCATCTTCTTTGGCGTCGCGCCCGCTGTCGCTCCCATGATCGGCGGCGCGCTCTCGCACGCCTGGGGCTGGCACGCTGTTTTCTGGTTTCTTGCCGCTATTGGCGCGGCGCTGTGGCTGATCAACTTCCGTCTGCTGCCCGAGTCGTTGCCGCTGGCGCAGCGCCAGCCTTTTCGCGCAGGCGATCTCTTGCGCGGCTACGCCCAGCTTGCAGGCAATGGGCGTTTCACGCTGCTGACGCTGGCCTCCGGCGTGCCTTTCAACGGCATGTTTCTCTACATCCTGGCGGCGCCGGCCTTTCTGGGGCGCATTCTGGGGCTGGAACCCACACAGTTTTTCTGGTTCTTCTTTTTCAGCATTGGCGGCATCATGGGCGGCTCCTGGCTTTCCGGGCAGAAGGCCGGGCGCGTGCCGCCCCGCCGCCAAATCCGCGATGGCTTTGTCATCATGACCGCCATCTCGCTCATCAACCTGGCTGCCAGCGCCTTGCTGCCGCCCAGCGCATGGTGGGCTTTTGTGCCCATTGCCATTTTTTCCTTTGGCTGGGCGCTCATGACGCCCGCTGTCACCTTGCTGGCGCTGGATGTCGTTCCTTCCCGCCGGGGCATGGCCTCTTCTTTGCAGGCTGCCGCCAGCTCCGCCGTCAATGGGCTGGTGGCAGGCGTTGTCGCGCCGCTGGTCATGCACTCGGCCATGACCCTGGCGCTGGCCTCTTTTTCCTTCCTCCTCGTTGGCTTGGCCGCGTGGCAGCTCTTGCGCTGGCGCTGGCCTGAAACGGGCCGCGTCAGCTAGCAGCGCTGCGGACCCGTCCGCAGCCTGCTCATGGGTGTGTCTTCGTAGGCGCAAAGCCGGGTCGCAAATATGGCGCAGGGCCGTTTATGGTTTGCGCCTTGCTCCCTCCCATTACCGCCAGGCAATTGGATCGTCAAAAACAGCGCCGCTCATTTGGCGTGACGAAAAAGAAGGTTTCAGGCCATCGTGAAATGGATCGCCATTTCAATCGGGAACGGATGGGTCGATCGCCTCAAAAAGTTGAATATCAATCCCTGGCAATTTATCAATACTCCGCTTCCAGAGTGGAACGGCGTGATCTTTTCCGCCGGTTCTGAAAATGGTTCAGACGCTAGACCGGGTGAAATAAGCATTTGAAAAATCCACCTGTTTCCAAGCAGAACGCATATCGGCGCGCATGACATTTGCCTTTGAAACGGCCTCTACAATGCCCGGCCGCTTTTCGCAGGTTTTGAAGAAGGAGACATCTGCCATGAATGAAACCGCCTGGCCCTTGCTGGCTATTGCCGTGGGGGCTTATTTGCTGGGGTCGCTCAGCTTTGCCGTCATCGTCAGCCGCGCAATGGGACTGGCGGACCCGCGCAGCTATGGCAGCGGCAATCCGGGGGCGACAAACGTGCTGCGCTCCGGTTCCAAAAAAGCGGCGGCAGCCACGTTGCTGCTGGATGCTTTCAAGGGCTGGCTGCCTGTGGCGTTGCTGGGGTGGTTTGGCGCGGGCTTGCCGCCTGCTGCTGCAGCCGTGGCGGGGTTGGCGGCGTTTCTGGGGCATCTGTATCCGGTGTTTTTCGGCTTCAAAGGCGGCAAGGGGGTGGCGACGGCTGCGGGAGTGATTCTGGGCTGGCAGCCGCTGCTGGGCCTGGCGGTGGTGATGGTCTGGGTGAGCGTGGCGCTGGTTTCGCGCTATTCCTCGCTGGCGGCGCTGACGGCTGCCGTGCTGGCGCCCGCCCTGTATCTGGCGGGCAATGGCTGGCTGTGGCAAGCCAACGCGGCGGTGTTGATGGCGCTGTCGCTGATGGGGCTGCTGCTGCTGTGGCGGCACCGCGAAAACATGCGCCGCCTGCTGGCGGGCACGGAATCGAAGATCGGGAGCAAGAAGAAATGAATGCCCACCGCCGCGCCGCGCTGGCGGTGCTGGCAAGCTGCGCCGTAGCTTTGGCAGGCCCGGCGCTGGCAGCAGGCAGCGCGGAAACGGCGGCCCCTGCGCACGCCCTGAAGCTGGTGCGTGCCGCCCGCGCGCAAATTGGCGTGACCACGCGCTACGACGGCGCCTACCGCCGCATCCTCTACCCGATGGGCGATGTGCCTGCGCAAGCGGGCGTGTGCACGGATGTGGTGGTGCGCGCCTGGCGCGCACAGGGCGTGGATTTGCAGCAGCTCGTGCACGAAGACATGCGCCGCGCCTGGCCTGCCTATCCGAAGCTGTGGGGGCTGAAGCGCCCCGATACGAACATTGACCACCGGCGCGTGCCCAATCTGGCCGTGTTTTTCCGGCGGCGGGGCCAGTCGCTGCCCGCCAGCCGCCAGCCTGGGGATTACCGGCCCGGCGACATGGTGACCTGGATGCTGCCAGGCAACCTGCCGCATATCGGCATCATTTCCGACCGTAAAAGCGCCAGCGGCACGCCGCTGGTCATTCATAACGTGGGCGCAGGCACGCAGGAAGAAGATGCGCTGCTGCGCTGGCTGGTGACGGGGCATTACCGCTACCGGCCATGAGCCGGGCGCCCGTCCTGGAAAACAGGAAAGAAAAGCGGCGGAAAACGGAGCGCGCGCCCCTGAAAAAGGAGCAAATTTAAAGGGGCAAAAAACGGGCCTTGCGCCCGTTTCACTAGGACCTGATGCTATGAATAAAAGAGCGAAAACAGGCGTTTTCTCTCGTCTGTTTTCGCCTGCCGCGTTCAGTAGCAAATGCTGTTGTTGCTGCTCATGCGGATGATGTTGGCCATGGACACGCCGGGCGTGAGAATGGGCTTGAGCCGCTCGCGCGTGCGGATGTCGTAGGGAATGATCTGCGGATAGCCCTCGTCGATGGTGATGAGCGCGGTTTTGCTGTCGCCCGTGACCCAGACGTTGGTGACTTCGGCCACGAAGCGGAAGACTTTGCGGTCTGCCGGGTCTTTGAGGGACTGGAACATGATGCCCTTGTCGCCAGCGAGCACCCAGGTGCTTTCCAGCCAGCCGCTGCGAATGAAGCGGGGCGAAAAATCCACAGTGAAGCGTTCAGGCTTGTCGCTGCCGCTTTCGAGGTCAAAGTGGGCCATCTGGCCTTCTTTGTTGCCGAAAATGACATTCTTGGTATAGAAGTCGATATACGGCATGAGCATGGGCTTGTAGGTGTTTGTGGCGGTGCGCATGGAGCCGGTGCTCAGCAGCTTGTCGCTTTCGGGAAAGTAGATCAGCCCTTCGTTGCCGTCTTCCGTGGTCATGGTGAGCAAATAGTCTTCGGGGCTGGAAATGCCCACGTCAAAACCACGGCTGGTTTTGATGCGGCCAGAGAAATCAATCTCATCCCACTTGGAGTCGGCGCTGTCTTTTCCGTATTTATGGAAAATGCGCGGCTTTTCTTCATCCAGCACCCAGAATGATTGGCTGAAGGAGCTGAACAACAGGAAATAGAAGGAATCCAGGACGGTTTTGCGGTTGGGCGAATCAAACTTGCGGTTAAATACCTTGAGCGTGAATTCGTCGTAGTCAATCATGCCCACGCAGTCGCGCATGCCAAGAGCTACCAGCTTGGATTGCGGCACGAAAAAGATCTGGTAAACCGGCGCGGGCAGTTTCATGCGCGTGGTTTCGCGCGTTTTCAGGTTGAAAAAGCAAATTTGCGTGGCCTCGGGCGATGCAACAGCCATCATGGCGTCGTCGCGCGCCATTTCAAAAACGTGTGGGCGAATGCCGAAATCCAGCGATTCAACGTGCTTGCCTGAAACGAGGTCAATCACGCTGATGAAGTTGCTCATCTTGTCGGCAACAAAAACATAACGCGTGGGTTCATAAAGCGATGGGGCCGCAGGAGCGGCTGGCGTGGCGCTGGCCCATGCGCCTGCATGCGCCAGGGCCATGCTGCTGGCTGCCGAGAGAACGAAATCGCGTCTTTTCATGGGGCTTTCTCCTGCAAAAAAATGGCGGCATTGCAGCCGCCATTGCTTAAATGCTGATTCGTCTCAGAACCTGTGCCAAGTCCGTTCGTGTGTGTGAAAAACGCGGACCCGGGCGGTCTGCGAACAGGTTTTCAAGAACGATCAGTGCTTGCCATGACCGCCGCCGTGGGCGTCATTGGCGCTGTTGGGGTCGATGCCGGCGTCCTTCATCACGTCTTGCACCGACTTGACCACGGCTTCGCAAGAAGCCTTGGTGTTATCGCTGAAATAAAGCGTCATGGTGTGCTTGCTGCCGATTTTGGGCTTTTTCGCCACGTCAAACAGCATGACGTGATCGCCGCCTTTTTTGAACACGCGCTCGCCAGCGTTGATCTTGACGTCGGTCATTTGCGTCATGGTCATAACGCCATCTTTCATGACCATGCTGTGCAATTCAATGCGCTGGGAAACGCTGGGCACTTCGGCCTTGACCACGTCCACGGCCGGGCCGGTGTGGACGATGCGCGCGAACGCGCCCGTCATGTCTTTGCCGGGCAGCACTTCCTGAATGGCGCAGTCTTTCAGCTCGGTGTGTGAGGCGTCTGCGGCTTGCGCTTGCACGGCCAGCAGGGCGGCGGCCACAGCGACGGCGTATTTGATTTTCATTGGATGCTCCTTTCAGTGGTGAGTTGAAAAAAAACGGAGATTGCCAGAGACAACGGATTCACCAATCGCCCCCGGCCGGTGCTGTGTTTATTGGCTTGCAGCGGCGCATTTGGCGTATTCGGCCAGTGCGTCGGTCTTGTCAATCATGCCGCTCTTGGCTGCGGCCATCTTGCCGTTCACAAACAGGCTGGTGAAGGGCAGGCCGGGCGCGCCCAGGCGCTGAAGCACGTCGCTGCCTTGGGTGCGGGTTTGCGGCAGGTTTTTCAGGCCCATCTTGGCAAACAGGGTGGCGATGTCAGGCTCTTTGTCGCCCAGATTCAGGGTTTGCACCTTCATGTCTTTCTGGCTGGCGGCCAGTTTGTCAAGCAGGGGCAATTCCGTGCGGCAGGGCGCGCACCACAGCGCCCAGAGATTGAGGAGAACGACTTTGTCTGCCGGCGCGTCAGCCATCACGTCTTTCAGCGCCACGGCTTGCTTGGCGGCCTCGAAACCGGCGGGCAGGGCGCAGGCCGCTTTGCCGTTTGCGACGGCGGGCGCGGCTGTCTGCGGCGCGTCCTGTTTGTCGCTTTCAGGCGCGGCGGCTTTGGGAGCGGGGCCGCCTTTGCCATCGCCCAGCACCTTGTCCAGCGCCTCGGTCAGGCCTTTGGCGCCAATCTGGTAGTCAAACACGTCCATCAGCTTGCGGTCGGGGCCGATGAGGTAGATCAGGGCGCTGTGATAGACGGTGTAGCTCATGCCTGGCTTGGGCTGGTCTACTTTCTTGCCGTCCATGCGGTAACCAAAGGTGGCGCCCAGCTGATCCGCCAGAGCCTGAATGTTTTTCATCTCGCCCGTCAGGCCGACGATGCGCTCGTCAAAAAAGCGGGTGTAGGTGTTGAGGCGCTCGACATCGTCACTCACCGGATCAATGGTGACGAAGATGGGCTGGATGGCATCCGGGTTTTTGAGGGCCTTCATGACCAGGCCATATTCATACAGCGTGGTCGGGCAGATGTCCGGACAGGAGGTGTAGCCAATGGCCAAAAGCAGGTATTTGCCCGGGTAGCTCTTTTGCGTGACAGGCCCGTTTGCGTCCCGGAGATCAAACGTGATGTCGCGCGCCTGGGCGGCGCCGGCCCACAGTCCGAATATGCAAAGGCAAACTGCCATCCACTTCCTGAGCATGTTCATCACTGTGTCTCCTTGCCTGAATGACTGCTGGCCAAACAGCCGTGAAATTTCTGGTTTCCGGTTGCCTGAAGAAACAACCCGCCCCGGAAAAAGCGGGCTGCTGGAAAGGAACTGTTTTTGGCGGAGCCGCCAGACTCCGCCCTGGCAGATGGCCGCAATATAGCTTGCGGCCATCCGTCATGCCGCCTTATTCCTTGTAGGCGCGCGGAGCAACGAGCTGCTCCATCAGGTTGTTGTCCCACTTGCCATCAACCTTCACGTGAGCCAGGGCGCCCAAGTTCACGGATTCGATCAGGTTGTGGTTCAGGTACACATACACGCCAGGCTGGCGGAAGGTGTACATGGCCGCGCCGGTGGAGCCGGCTGCAATGGCCCAAGTTTCCAGGTTTTGAGCGGGTGGATCAGCCAGATTGCCGCGTTCCCACACATAGTCGCCGTGACCGCCGATCAGGTGAGGATACGAAAAGCGGTTGGCCTGCGAGTGGTAGAACATGACGGTTTCGCCCACTTTGGCGGTCATGGCCTTTTCGCCCGTGTAGGCGTATTTGCGGTCGCCAAACACAATATGGCTGGGAATCAGCTTGTCCATGACTTCCTTGTCTTCGGCCATGGATTCGGCAGCGGTGGCAAAGCGCTTGAAATTGCCTTTTTCATCCCTGGGCAGGTAGAAGTCCTGCTCGCCAATGTAATAGGCCTTGTCGTACGTGATGGATTTGCCGTTCTTGTCTTTCAAACCGCCTTTGGGCAGCACAGTAAGAGCGCCATTCATACCATGCACCACGTGCCAGGGAATCATGGGGCCGCCGGGAGCACAGTGATACACGAAGGTGCCGGGCTTGGAGGCCTTCCAGCGCACCACCACTTCCTGGCCGGGCTGCACGTGGGTCAGCTCGCCAGCGCCCAGAGCGCCGGTGGAAGCGTGGAAGTCAATGTTGTGAACCAGCTGGTTCTTGGCCATGTTCTTGAGCGTCAGCTCAACATAGTCGCCTTCGTGCACGATGATCATCGGGCCGGGCACGGTGCCATTGAAAGCAAAAGCCCACATGAACACGCCAGGCTCGACTTCAATTTCTTTTTCCTCAATCGTCATTTCCACCTGCACCACGCGCGGCGCGGCGGGCGATTTGAGGGAGTGTTCAGGCACGTTCGGCGGAGCGACCAGCGTTTGCTTGACGCGCTGGAGCTTGTCGATGCTGGGAGAAGCCTTGATGACTTCATAGCCAGGCAGGCCGCCTGTGGTGGACACAACGGGATCAGCGGCAAAGGCGGACGTGCCCATCAGGCATGCGCCAATGGCCGAGCAAAGCAGTGATTTGCGGATGGTGGTTGCTTTCATGGTCAAAGACCCTCTCTTTCGTTGCAAAAACCGCTGTTTAGCAAGTGGCCAGACCCCCGCCAGCCACCCAAAAACATTGGTGGAAGAATGGTAATCAAAGCCGTGGCATGGGTTCTTCTGCGAAATTGATTCAGGTTAATTTATTCATGTGTAACCGTATGATGCAGGGTGCATCAAAGAAAAAAGCCCCGCCAGCTTCTGGCGGAGCTTTTGGTAATGGACGGTTTACAGGCCACCCGTCTTCTGCTTTTACTTACCGCGAAAGACTGTTGTGACGGCTATCGAAAGGTGCGAGGAAGGAGTCGTTCTGTTGCCAGCTTGCAGGGCCGCTGTCATTGCGGATATTGCGCTTGCGATCCAGCGCCTTGTGTAGCTGCTGGCGCGCCTGTTGCAGGCGTGCCAAGTCTGACGCAGTGCTGTCGTGGATGCCAAGAAAGCGCGAACGCAGAGCCTCAGCTGGCGGCAACGCTGCGCCTGGCGAAAGCAGAAAGTAGGCAATGCCGCATTGCGACAGCAACTGGTGCTTGAGATTGCTATGGGCTGCTGAAACGCCGCTAGGGCCTGCCACGTCCACACAGCCCAGCACGCGGCCTTCGTCACTGCAAATCGTGAAAGTGCAGTACAGACTGTTGAGCATCTCGAACCAGTCGCGCGCCTCTTCGCCCCGGCGTGGCACTGTAAAGCGGGTGATAGGCATCTTCACCATGATCATGCTTTCAGGAAAGATGTGCGCCAATTGCAGCCATACGCTGCGCTCCAGCGTGTTGAGCACGGGGCGAGCACTCAACGGCCACTGCTCAGGAGGCACGCGCAGCTTGCGCGCGGCATGGGCATGATGTTGCGCCTTGCCTTCATCCGATCGCCACAGCAGCCAGAAAGCGGCAATTGCAGCCAGCACAACCGCCAGCAGCACCAGCCAGAAAAACCAATGTTCAAACAGATTCATATCGCGCAATGCCTTGAATGTACGTAAGCGCAAACTCCATCATCATTGTTCGATTGTTCGTAACTTTCCATATTTTATTTGTTATGGCAACTCACTGTGTTTGCCTTGCTTCAGAGCTTCTGATTTTCGGGCAGTCTCATCATTTGCGCTGGCTTGGGACCGCTTCTGAGGGCGAGGTCATCCACAATTGCGTCAAACCAATGCAACAGTCATCAAGGCACAACAGAATTCAACAAGATGTGAGGCGTTGCTTGCTATCAGCAGCTTGTTGCAGAAAAGCGTAGAGGCCGACGGCGTAGGCGTTGCAGACACAGTCAAATAAACAGGAGCAGGAGCTTCATGCTGCTCCAACTGCCGGGAGCGCTTTTAAAAACAGAAGCAAATACAGGGTGCCCAAAATGACCCTGAGCGCAATTTTCACTAGGACGTATTGCTATCGATAAAGGAGCTAGAAAGTCCAGCCTACGAGCAGACTTTGAGTGCCTATCCATAGCTCATGCGTGAATGCGAAAGTGCGGATTCGCAGTCTTCTGGGGGGCGGCCTTGGGCGCCGCGAATCCTCGCTGGGTCTCAAGCAGGCTGCAAGGCTGTCTGCAATCTGCACCTTGCGGCCATCCCTGCCCGCTGTCCATCAAGGCCAGACTTTGAACAGGCTCTCAGAACAGCGCCTTGCTGAGCCAATAACCCAGCGCGGCCACGAAAGCGCTGGCCGGAATGGTGAGCACCCAGGCCCAGATGATGTTGCCTGCCACGCCCCAGCGCACGGCGGAGGCGCGCTGCGCGGAGCCTACGCCGACGATGGCGCCGGTGATAGTGTGTGTGGTGGACACGGGCACGCCCAGCGCGGTGGCGAAAAACAGCGTGAGCGCACCGCCCGTTTCGGCGCAAAAGCCGCCCACGGGCTTGAGCTTGGTGATCTTCTGCCCCATCGTCTTGACGATGCGCCAGCCGCCAAACATGGTGCCTGCCGCAATGGCTGCGTAGCAGCAAATCACCACCCAGACGGGCGGCGCGTCGGCCCCCGCCGCGCTGTAGCCGGTGGCCATGAGCAGCATCCAGATGATGCCGATGGTTTTTTGCGCGTCGTTGCCGCCGTGGCCCAGGCTGTAGGCCCCGGCGGAGAGCAGTTGCAGGCGGCGAAACCACCGGTCCACTTTTTTGGGGCGCATGCGGCGAAACAGCCGCGCCACCAGCACCAGCATGAGCGAGCCGAGCACGAAGCCCAGAAGCGGCGAGATGAAGATGAAGGCCACCGTTTTGAGAATGCCGCCGGCCAGCAGCACGCCCGCGCCCGCCTTGGCTGTGGCCGCGCCGACGATGCCGCCGATGAGCGCGTGCGAGGAGCTGCTGGGGATGCCGTAGTACCAGGTGATGAGGTTCCAGGCCACGGCGCCCGTGAGCGCGCCGGCGACCACATGCGCGTCCACCACGCCGGGCTGCACGATGCCCTTGCCCACGGTGGCGGCCACGGATAGGTGAAAGATGGCCACGGCCAGCAGGTTGAAGCAGGCGGCAAAAACCACGGCCTGCGTGGGGCGCAGCACGCCCGTGGAGACGACGGTGGCGATGGAGTTGGCCGCGTCGTGAAAGCCGTTCATGAAGTCAAACGCGATGGCCAGCGCCACCAGCATGACGACGGCCCACAGGGCCACTTGGGCGGTTTCCATGGATTTGGGGCCTTGGTCGCGGGTCAGGAGTTTTCGAGGATGACGCCTTCGATCTGGTTGGCCACGTCTTCGCACTTGTCGGTGACGGTTTCCAGCAGCTCGTAAAGGGCCTTGAGCTTGATCAGCTCGCGCACGTCAGGCTCTTGCCGAAAAAGCTTGCTCATGGCCTCGCGCAGCAGGCGGTCGCCCTCGGACTCCAGGCGGTCAATTTCTTCGCAGAACTTCAGCGCTGCATCGGCCGCCGCCTGCTCGGCCACGCGCGGCAGCAGGGCGACCGCGTCGCGCACGCGCTCGCAGCATTGCATGCACAAGGCGGTGAGCTGGGCCACTTCGGGCGTCATGTGCTGCACGTCATACAGCGTCATGGCTTCGGCGCAGTCTTGCAGCAAGTCGGCCACGTCGTCCATCTGGTTGATAAGGGCGTGGATCTGCTCGCGGTCGATGGGCGTGATGAAGGTGGTGTGAACCAGGCGCGTGACTTCGTGCGTAACGCGGTCGGCGGCGCGCTCGGCCCCGTCCACCTCGCGGGTGTGCTGCTGGCGCATCGCCGCATCGCCGTAGTGCTCCACCAGCCTGCCAAACGCCTGGGCCGCCTCGACCACGTGCTCAGCGTGCCGGTTGAACAGTTCAAAAAAATTGCCCTCCTTGGGCATCAGTTTGCTGAACAGCATGAAGTGAACCTTGTTGCGTTGGGTGGCGCTTGATGGCGCTCGAATAACCGGGGCAAACAAGTTTACTTGCGCCCGGCTGTGGGCTGCCCTGATCGCGGCGGAGCGGAGCTGGTGCACGGCTCGCCGTCAGACTCAAAAACAAGAGCGAATTTAAAGGTATAAAAAACGGGTTCTGCGCAGCTTCCACTAGGACCTCTTGCTATGGATATGGAAGCTAAACAACCGCAGCAAGCTCCTGGCCTGTCCGCTCTTTCGCGTCCCTGCGGGGCGGCTTGCAAACGGGCGCCGCAAGCCGGCAGCTCACGCGCGCTCTTTTTCCGGGCCGCACGCGGGCGGCTGGCGCGCGCTCCAGCTCATGGACAGCAGCAGCGCCAGCAGGGCGCCGGGGCCGACGGTGGCGCCGATGGCGTGGAGCACGGGCACTTGCGACAGGCCCAGAACGCCAAAGCCGATGAGGGTGGAAACGTTGGCCAGCGCGAGCGAGGCGAGGGCGGCGGCGCTGCCGCCTTCGCTTTGCGCGCCGCTGATGTTCTGGTTGAAAAACAGCGCGTAGTTGGAGCCGACGGCCACGATGAGCAGCAGGCCAATGAGGTGCAGCAGCGTCAGCGGCGTGCCCGCCAGCGCATGAGCGGCCATGACGAGCAGCACGGCGGCGGCCAGCGGCGGCAGCACGCGCAGCAGGGCGCGGGCGCTGCGCAGGGCGGCGGCCAGCACGGCCAGGATGGCCGCCGCGCCCAGGCTGGTAAAGAGCAGGGCCTCGTCCAGGTACTGGCCGAACAGGACGGCGGTCTGGGCGTCAAGGTCCAGGAAGAAGGGCGCGTCCGCTGCCGAATCCGCCATCGAATCTGCCGCCGTTTTTGCCGCCGCTTCTTCTGGCGCGCCCGCTAGCGCCTGGTCCACGGCGGCTTGCAGGCGGGCGATGCCTTCGGGCGCGAGCGTGTCCGGCAGGCGCAGGGGCAGCAGGGCGGCCCAGCCGCCTTCGCGCGGCAGCAGCAGGGTTTGCAAGGCGAAGTCAAAGCTGGCGCCTTGCAGGGCGCTGGCTGTCAGGGGCGGCTGCTGGCGGGCCTGCGCCACGTCTTGCACGAATGGCTCCAGGCGTTCGGGGCGGATGGGCAGGCCGCTGGTGGCCGCTTGCAGGCGCTGGCGCAAATCATCCGGCGCGGGCAGGGCGGCGCGGCGGGCGGCCTGGGCGGCGGCGCTAGGCAGAAAGCGCGCGGGGCTGTCGATGTGGAGGATGTCGCCGCGCTGCACCCAAGGGGCCAGCAGGCGCTCGGCGCGTTCGGCGGCGGCCAGCGCGCCGTCCGCCGTGGCGGCGGGGGCGATGACGAGAAAGCGCAGATCGGGCGCGCCCGCTTCGCCGCGCAGGCGTTCGTCGAGCTTTTGCAGCGCCAGCGGCGCGGGGTTGAGGCCCGACAGCCCCCGCGCCCAGAGCGCCGCCCCGTGGCTGATGACGATGAGCAGCGCCGCCGCTGCGCAGGCCGCCGCCGGCCAGCGCAGCGCCTGCATGGCGCGGCGCAGTGCGGCCATGCGCGCGCCCAGCCAGGCGATGCTGCCGGGCGGCACGGGCGCGGCGGGCAGCGCGGGCAGCACGTAGCGCGTGACGGCGGCGGCGGTGAGCAGCCCGGCCACGGAATACACGCCCAGCTGCGCCAGCCCCGGAAAGCTGGAAAACGCCAGCGCGGCAAAGCCGCACACCGAGGTGAGCACGCCCAGCCGGATGGTGGGCCAGTAGCTGCGCAGCCAGCGGGCGCGCTGGCGGGCGGCTTCAGGATGGCCGCCCGCGCCGCTTTGCACCAGAAAGTAGATGCTGTAGTCGATGGTTTCGCCCATGAGCGTGGTGCCAAAGCCGATGGTGATGGCGTGCACGGTTTCAAAGCCCAGCGCCACGGCGGCGATGGCGGCGGCAATGCCCGTGGCCACGGGCAGCAGGCCAATGAGCACGTTGCGCAGCGAGCGGTAGAAGGCCAGCATCATGAAAAAGACAGTGAGCGTGCCCGCCAGCGAGAGGCGCCCGACTTCGCTGCGGATGGTGCGGCGCGCGTCCACGGAAAAAACGGGCGCGCCGGTCATGAGCAGCCGCACGCCGGAGGCCGGGGGCGCAGCGGCCTCGAAAGCCGCTTGCAGCCGTGCCAGCGCGCGCTCCTGCGCGTCGGTATCGGCGCCGGGGGCGGCGGTCAGGGCCGCCAGCAGGGCCAGGCTGCCGTCGCCGCTGGCCCACACGCCTTCGCTGCTGTTGGGAAGAGGGCCGCCGGCCATTTGACTGATGAGCGCGCTCATCTCGCCAGTCGGGTCGCGCGGCAGCAGGGCCTTGAGCGCCAGCCCGGCGGAGCCGCCCAGCGCGGCGATGCTGCCTTGCAGGGCCGCGCGCAGCCCTTCGGGCGTGAAGCGTTCGGGCGTCACTTGCGGGCTGAGGGCGTAGCGCTGGGCGAGCAGCCAGGCTTCATCGCGCTCGCGGCTGGCGGCGTCGCCGTTGATGACGGCGGCAAAGGCATCGTCGGCGCGCAGCCGGGCGGCCAGATCGCGCGAGGCTTGGGCGCGCGCGGCGGGCGTGCCGCCTTGCAGGCCAATGAGCACCAGGCGCGAGAGCGCGCCGTCGCGTATCTGATCTACCAGCAGCTGCTGGCGCGCGCTGGGCCGGCTGGGCAAAAAGGCCGACATGTCGGTGCTGTAGCGCGCGCCGAGCATGGCGGCCACGCACGCGGCGGCCAGCAGCAGCCAGGCGGCGAGGATGGCGGCGCGCTTCACTTGGCGGCGGATGGAGCGGGCGCGGGCCGGATTTCCATCAGCGAGCGGTCGCCGTCGGCCTGCTCCATCTCCACGCTTTGCACCACGCCGCGCGCGCCACGGATGGTGACCTTGCGCAGCCAGCGGCGGCGCATCTGCTCGTCCAGCGGGGTGAGGGCCAGCTGCCAGCCGCCCTCGCTGCCCGCCAGCGCCAGCGCGTAGTGCGACTGCAAAAGCGCCTGGCTGCCCGCCAGCGCGCCGCGCAGGGCGGCCACCAGCACCTCCACCTCGGGGTACTGCGGCAGGCGCAGCTCGCGGCGCTGGCCGCCTTGCATCAGCGTCAGGTTCTTGCCGTTGATGATCATCGACTCCGCCTCGGGCTGGAGCGTGTGCTTTTCCAGCCGGTCCGGCGGGCTGTAGAGCAGCTCGCCGGAGCTGACCACCGGCTCGTCCAGCAGCGCGATGGTCTTGGTCTCGGTGAACGTGGCGCGGCCCGTGGGATGGCGCGCCAGCAGCTGCATCAGGCGCGGCACGTCCCAGCCGGGCGCTGCGGCGGCCGCAGACGGAGCGGAGCTGCCAGCCAGCGCGGCGGGCAGCCAGCAGCAGGCGGCCAGCAGCGCGGCGGCGCTAGCCAGGCGGCAGGGGCGGGGAAGACGCATTCCAGAAGTCATAGAAGTTGAACCAGTTCCACGGCGCTTGCAGACAGTGCGCCTCCAGCAGGGCCACGTAGCGTTGCAGGGCCTGGTCAAGCGCCTGCGCGCGCGCGCCAGCGGGCGTATGCGAGAAATCGGCCATCGGCTCGAACGCCAGATGGTATTGGTTGCCGCCCAGATACATGCCCGCCATGAACACCACCGGCGCGCGCAGCAGCGCCGCCAGCCGCAGCGGCCCCTGCGGAAAAGCGGCCTTATCGCCCAGAAACGGCAGCAGGCGCGCCTTGCCATCGCCCTCTTGCAGCGTGCGGTCGGCCAAAAAGCCCACGCAGCCGCCTGCGGCCATGTGCTCGTGCACGCGCAGCAGGGCATCGGGCTGGCCCAGGGCGATCACGCTTTCGGTCAGCTCGGGATTGATGGCCGCCAGCGTCTGCGTGACCATGCGCGCGTTATCCGGGTACATGAGCATGCGCACATCCAGCCCGTAGCGCCCGCCCAGCACGCGCAGCGCCTCGAAACTGCCAAAGTGCGCCCCCATGAAAACGATGCTGCGCCCCGCCTGCCGCAGGCCGATCACATGCTCAATGCCGCTCAGGCGCACGTCAAACAGCTCATGCTGGCCGCGCAGCCAATACACGCGGTCATGCACCACCGAAGCAAAAGCCAGCACATGCCTGAAACCATCGCCCATGCGCGCAGGGCGGCCCAGCGCACGGCGCAGAAAGTCGCGGCTGGCGCGCCGCGCCGCCGGGGCGAACAGCACGAAATACGCCGCAATGGGATAAAGGATGAGCCGGCTGACGCGCCGCCCCAGCCGCAAGGAAAGCCAGGTCATCAGCCGCAGCACCCACATGGAACTGCGCTCGGGCCGCTGCCGCCAGGCGCTGGCGGCGGATGGGGCGGCGCTGCCTGCTGCCAGCCGCTGCGGCGGCTCTACCGGAGCCTGGGGCGGGGCGGGGCTGCGGCTCATGCGCCCTCTTGCAGCGCCAGCGCGCCCGCGCACGCCAGCGCCGCGCCGTGCATCAGCGCAAAGCGCGCCAGATCCGGCTCCAGCCGCGCATGCAAACGCAGCAGCGGGCCGGGCGGCGTGGCGGGCACGGCGGACAAAAACTTGGCCTCGCGCACCGCCAGCACGCGCCGCCCGCAGGCCGCCTCCACCTGCGCCGCCACCGCATCCAGCAGCCACGCCCCCGGCAGGATGGGCCGCCCCGGAAAGTGCCCGTCAAACTGCCCCGCCTGCACGCTGGCCCGCCACTGGGCCAGCAGCGGCCAGTCAGGAAAGCCGCCAGCGGGCGGCGCAGCTAAAGAGTTGGCAAGAGAGCCGGTCATCAGGCGTTTTACCTTAAAAACAAGAGCGGATTCATGGAGTCAAAAATGGCTTCAGCGCACGTTCCACTAGGACATCATGCTATGAATCAAGGAGCAAATTATCGCCAAAGCCGCAGGCGGCCCCAAGCCTGCGCTTTTCGCACCCACGGACGCACCCACAGACGGATTGTGAGCAGGTTCTAACCGCCCGGCAGTGCGGCGCGCATGGTGTTGTTCACGCGGATTTGCCAGTCCGTCGCCTTGAAGGCAGCCCGCCTGCGCCGGAGCGCAAGGGAAAACTGCACCTTCGCGGGCGCCATGCCCGCCGTCTGGCCGGGCGGCGGGCCTCGCCATCCGTCAGCGAGGCGGCGGCCGTTTGTGCTTTTTCGCCTTTCACGCAGAAATGACGTGCCGCCGCAGAGCGCCCGAAGCCGCACTCCAAGTGCGCACTTGCCGCGCCTGCGGACAGGCTCTGAACAGGCCCCCAGACTCAGGGCCGGCCTGCGTCTGTGGCGCGCATGCCCAGACGCTTGAGCAGGCGGTGGTCGTCGTCGGCGTCGGGGTTGGGGGTGGTCAGCAGCTTTTCGCCCAGGAAGATGCTGTTGGCGCCGGCCAGAAAGCACAAAGTCTGCATGCCGTCGTCCAGCTGGCGGCGGCCTGCGGCCAGGCGGATGCGCGCGCGCGGCATGGTGATGCGGGCCACGGCAATCATGCGCACGAACTCGAAGGGGTCCACATCGGGCGCGTTCTCCAGCGGCGTGCCGGGCACTTTCACCAGGTTGTTGATGGGCACGCTGTCGGGGTATTGCGGCCATAGGTTGGCCAGCTGCTCAATCAGCTCGGCGCGCTGGCGGCGCGTTTCGCCCATGCCGATGATGCCGCCGGAGCACACGTTGATGCCCGCCTCGCGCACGCGGCGCAGGGTTTGCAGCCGGTCTTCGTAGCTGCGGGTGCTGACCACGTTGCCGTAAAACCCGGGCGAGCAGTCCAGGTTGTGGTTGTAGTAGTCCAGCCCGGCGGCCTTGAGCTGCTCGGCCTGCCCAGGCTCGAGCATGCCCATCGTGGCGCAGGCTTGCAGCCCTTCCTGCTTGACGATGTGGATGAGTTCGGCAATGGCGGGCATGTCGCGCTCCTTGATGCCGCGCCAGGCCGCGCCCATGCAAAAGCGCTGCGCGCCTGAAGCCTTGGCGGCCCGCGCGGCCTGGCGCACCTGGTCGGCTTCCATCAGTTTGCTGGCCTTCAGGCCCGTGTCGTGGTGAGCCGATTGCGAGCAGTAGCCGCAGTTTTCCGGGCAGCCGCCCGTTTTCACCGACAGCAGCGAGGAAAAATCCACTTCATTGGCGTTGAAGTGCTGCCGGTGCACCTGCTGGGCCTGCCACATCAACTCGGGAAAAGGCAGGTTCAGCAAGGCTTCGATTTGCTCCACTTTCCAGCGGCCCGTGCCAGCCGGGGCGGCCGGCTGGGCAGGGCGGGGCATGAAGTGCAGCGGCTGGGGCTTGTCAAGCGTGGCGTGCATGGGGCTTGTCTCCTGGTTTGCGTGGGTGGCTGCGTGTGCGGCATGCCTGTGAAAAGAGGTGGAAATTCTAGAATTCATCTCTTTTTGCCCCTCTGCTGGAAAACCCGCGATGAACCTGGAAAAAGCACGCTTCAACATGATCGAGCAGCAAGTGCGCCCCTGGAATGTTTCAGACGAGCGCGTGCGCCAATTGCTGGCCGAAGTGCCGCGCGAGGCTTTCGCCCCCGCCAAATACCGCGACTTGGCCTTTGCCGACATCGAGCTGCCCCTGCTGGATGACGAAACCCTGGCGCGCCAGCGCGGGCAGGTGATGCTGCCGCCGCGCGTGCAGGCCCGCCTGCTGCAAGAGCTGCGCCTGCAAGGCGGCGAGCGCGTGCTGCACGTGGGCACAGGCTCGGGCTACATGGCCGCGCTGCTGGGGCGGCAGGCCGCCAGCGTGTTCACCATTGAAATCGACAACGCCATTGCCGCCTTCGCCCAGGCCAATTTGCAACGCGCGGGCGCAGGCAACGTGCAAGTGCTGGCAGGCGACGCCGCGCAGACCGCGCCGCTGCCGCAAGGGCCGTTTGACGCCATCGTGCTCTCCGGCTCCGTGGCGCGCGCGCCGCAGCACCTGATTGCGCAGCTGGCGCCCGGCGGGCGGCTGCTGGCCATCACAGGCGACGAACCCGTGATGCGCGCCACCCTCGTGCAACTGCAAGGCGAAGGCGTGCGCCTGACCCAGCCGTGGGACTGCGACGCGCCGCGCCTGATGAACTTTCCGGACACGCCCGTCTTTCACTTCTGACGCTGCTCCCCTAACGCCGCTCCCGTGCTGCCCCTTCAGCCACCGGCCTGCCCGTGAAAATCCTCCACATCCTGCTCACCGAAACCCCCCTGCCGCCCTTGCGCTACGGCGGCACCGAGCGCGTGATGTGGGCGCTTTCGCTGGGCCAGCAGGCGCTGGGGCACGAAGCGCGCTTTCTGGTGCGCGCCAACCCGGCCGGCCACCCCGCCGCCCAGGTGTTTGACGCCGCCCGCCCGCTGGAGGCGCAGATTGAAGGCTGGGCCGATGTGCTGCACTTTCACTGGCCTTATGACAACGCGCACGGCCTGGTGCGCACGCCTTACGTCTGCACCGAGCATGCCAACCGGTCAAGCCGCCAGCCTTACCCCGTCAACACCATCTTCCTGTCGCAAAAGCACGCGCGCATTCACGGCGCGCAGTGCCACGTGTACAACGGCCTGCACTGGCCCGATTACGGCGAGCCGAATCTGAATGCGCCGCCGCCCGCCGCGCGCTACGCGCACTACCTGGCCAAGGCCGCCAACCGCAACAAAAACCTGCAAGGCGCCGTGCGCATCGCCCGCCGCGCTGCGCTGCCTCTGCACGTAATGGGCGGGCGGCGCTGGAGCCTCAAATCCAACTTCTACTTTTACGCCGGGCGCGATGTGCGCTTTCACGGCATGGTCGGCGGCGAGCACAAGCTGGAACTCATCCGCCGCTCCAGCGCGCTGCTCTTTCCCGTGCTCTGGCACGAGCCATTTGGCTTGGCCATCATCGAAAGCCTGTACCTGGGCTGCCCCGTCATCGCCACGCCTTACGGCTCTTTGCCCGAGCTGGTGAGCGAAGAAACCGGCTTTCTGTCTGACAGCGAAAGCGCCCTGGCCCAGGCCCTGGCCGGTGCAGGCCGCTTTGACCGCCGCGCCTGCCATGAAAGCGTCAAGCGCCGCTTCAGCCATCTGGCCATGGCCCGCGCCTACCAGCAGTGCTATGAGCGCGTGCTGGCGGGCGAAGCCCTCAATCCGGCGCCGCCCGTGGCGCAAGGGCTGGAGTCTGTGCCCCGGCGGCTGCGGGCGTAGAGCCTGCGCCCACGGACAGCGTGCCAACAGGCTCCGAAAGACGGCGCCCTTCACGCCAGGCCCATGAACATGCCATCGCGCTGCCGCAGGCAAAGGGAAAGCAGCAAGATTTTCCCAGAACGCTACCCGCGCTTCATCGGATTTATGCGCGGGGTTGGGGGTAGGGGCTAGCGGGTTTGTGAACGAGAAGGGGCTGGGCAGTCCCACAGTATCTCCCATCGGTTGCTGGCGTTAGCACCTTCGGCGTTATGAGGGCGCATGATGCGCCACCGCAGGCGAGGTTGCTGCGACGTCGTCGAGCCAGGTCTCTCGGTCGCTCTAGATGGATTACCAATCTAGTAAACCCTGTAGCTGCCGCAGGTGCAAAGGCATCCTGTCATATTGCGTGTGTGCACGCCATGTTCGTAACATTCCGCAATATTTGTTTGATCCCGCACCCAGAGATTAGCTCTCGTGTCGCATACACCCCAGGCGTACAGCCTGCCAGGCGGAGAAACTCTAACCCGCAAATCTAATGAGCTTTGCCTGTGTTTAGACTTAAACCCGTTCTTAATCTTGCCCTGTAGGCTTGCATCTCTTGATAGGCTTCATCGTAAGTGCCTGAAGATTGAGCCAAAATAAAACACTCACGGAAGGGGCGTCTGATGGCTGTTAAGCGTATCGTTACTAATCTTGCCGCTGATAAACCTGAGTCAGCTGCTGCTTTTTACCGGGACATCCTGGGCCTGGAGCTGCTCATGGATCACGGATGGATACAGACTTATGGCAATGCGGAAACTACGACTGTGCAGGTCAGCATAGCTAGTGAAGGCGGATCAGGTACTCCGGTGCCTGATTTATCGGTTGAAGTAGATAATCTTGATGAAATCCTCGCCCGCATTCATGCGGCAGGTATTGCGCTTGAATACGGTGTTGCTGAAGAGCCCTGGGGCGTGCGGAGGTTTTTTGTTCGCGATCCGCTGGGGAACCTGGTGAATATTTTGCAGCATATGTAGCAGCAGCCAGCTCCTGCCAAGTCTGTTCACAACCTGCATGAGAAGGCGAGACCGCGCGTGAAAAAGGAAGAAGGAAAGGGCAGAATTTGCTTCCAAATTTGGAGCATGATGTCCTAGTGGAACCTGCGCAAGAGCCGTTTTTCAACCCTTCAGATTTGCTCCTGTTTTCAATGCGCCCTGCGGCTTTGCCAAAGCAATGGATGGAGCGCTTTCCACGCGGGCCGGCCCTTGCCGCCCTGCTTTTCAGGGTAATCCGCAGCAACGTTTTCCTTGAACAGCTTCTTACAATCTGACGCTGTTGGTGCCTGCGCTGCCGTTCTGGCGGCGCGGTTCAACGGGAAGCAGGAAGGCCCCGGAACCTCGTTTCCAAAGCCCAACCTGCGCTGCCCCCGCAACGGTAAGCGGCATGCGGCGCGGCCAGAACCTGTTCAGGGTTTTGATCGCGCCGCAGCTTCGTTCCCACCCTCGCCACGGCCTAGGCGTGCCTGCTTTGCTGGCAGGCGGCGCGCCTGCCAGCCGGAAGGCCGGGCGCGAAGGCAAGCCGCCAGCCCGGATACCGGCCAACAACAGGTGGCCCGCGCGCGGCGCAACAGCGCTGCCGCGCGCGGGCCGTGATTGCCCTTCATGCTGGCGGGGAAGCCAGCCGGGGCTGTTTCTCAAGCTGTTTTTCCTCATGACTTCTCGCCTTTATCCGCCTGCGCGCGCTTCGGCGCTGGCTGCTGCCTGCCTGCTGGCCGCCGCGCCTGCTGTTGCCGCTGCCGCTGGCGGCCACGATGAACGCTCTTTTTCCTCTTCTTCCACCTTGCCTGACGTGGTGGTGACCACCACCCGCAGCACGCAGCCGCTCACCGACGTGCTGGCCGATTTCACGCTGATTGACGAGCGGCAGATTGCCCAAAGCGGCGCGGCCACCGTGGCCGACATGCTGGCGCGCCAGCCGGGGCTGGAGATGACGCGCAATGGCGGCCCCGGCACGGCCACTTCCGTGATGATGCGCGGTGCCGAGAGCCGCTTTATCGCCGTGTATGTGGACGGCGTGCGCATGGACTTGCAAATTGGCGGCGCGCCGTGGGAGGCGCTGCCGCTGGCGCAGGTGGAGCGCATTGAAATCGTGCGCGGCCCGGCGGCGGCCGTGTATGGCTCTGACGCCATTGCGGGCGCAGTGCAAATCTTCACCCGTCGCGCCACGCGCGAGGGCTTCGCGCCCTACGCCGGCGTGGGCGCAGGCAGCCGCGGGCTGTGGAAGGCCGACGCGGGCTTTACCGCCAAAAGCGGCGCGGCCGATTACGCGCTGGGCGCGTCGCACGAGCAGGCCAAGGGCTACAGCGTGCGCACCGGCGGCAACCCTGACCGCGACGGCTGGCGCAACACCAACGCCAGCGCCAGTGCGGGCTATCAGCTCAATGACCAGCACCGCCTGCAAGCCAGCGCCTTGTGGGGCCGCATGAAGGCGCAGTACGACGACTTCACTTCCAGCCCCGCCAACTGGGCCGATGACTGGGGCGACAACCGCGTGCAAACGCTCGCTGGCACCTGGGCCGCCCAGTGGAGCCGCGCCTGGCGCACCACCGCCACCCTCAGCCACGCGGGCCAGCGCTATGAAACGCGGCCATCGCCCTACCTGAACAAAACGCGCCAGCGCACCGCCCAGCTGCACAGCGAATGGCGCGAAGGCCCGCACCTGGCCGCCGCCACGCTGGAGCGCCGCCATGACCATCTGGAAAACGACCCCATCGTCCGCAGCCGCCACCAGACCTCGCTCAATTTCATCTACGGCTTCAGCCACGGCCCGCACACCCTGCAAGCCAATTTGCGGCGCGAAGACGACAGCGACTTTGGCGGCCACACCGGCGGCAGCCTGGCCTACGGCTGGCGCTTTGCGCCCGAATGGCGCGTGAGCGCCGCCGCCGGGCGCGCCCTGCGCATGCCCACGCTCTACCAGCGCTTCAGCCAATACGGGCAGGCGGGCCTCAAGCCCGAAACGGGCCGCAACGTGGAGCTGGGCCTGCACTGGGCGCGCCAGGGCAGCCAGATCGACCTGACCGTGTATCGCAACCGCGTGCGCAACCTCATCGTCTTTGGCGCGGCAGGCCCTTGCGCCGCCAGCTTTGGCTGCTACCACAGCATCGGCCGCGCGCAATACGAAGGCGTGGCCTTGAGCGGCACGCACCGCATCGCATCCGTGCGACTGACGGCCTCCATTGACGTGCAGCGCCCCAAAGACCTGGACAGCGACAAGCTCCTGCCCCGCCGCTCGCGCCGCATTGCCAAACTGGCCGCCGACACGCGCATTGGCCTGTGGGATGTGGGCGCCGAATGGCAGGCCCACTCGCGCCGCTTTGACGACCGCGCCAACCGCAACGCCATGGCGGGCTACGGCCTGCTCAACCTCTACGCCAGCGCCACCTTCGCGCGGCAATGGACGCTGCTGGCGCGCATCGACAACGCCACCAACACCCGCTACGAAACCGCGCGCGGCTACCCGCAGCCCGCCCGCAGCTTCTACGTGGGCCTGCGCTGGGCCATGCCGTGAGCGCCAAAGCCGCCGCCCTGCTTGTGAGCGCCCCCTCATCCGGGCAGGGCAAAACCACCGTCACCGCCGCCCTGGCCCGCCTGCACGCGCGGCAAGGGCGGCGCGTGCGCGTCTTCAAATGCGGGCCGGACTTTCTCGACCCCTTCTGGCACCAGCTCGCCAGCGGCCAGCCCGCGCACAACATCGATTTGTGGATGACCGGCGAAGCCGACGCCCGCCAGCGCCTGCGCCAGGCCGCGCAGCAAGCCGACGTGATGCTGGTAGAAGGCGTGATGGGCCTGCACGACAGCGACCCCAGCGCCGCCGACCTTGCGCGGCGCTTTTCTCTGCCCGTGCTCGCCGTCATTCAGACAGGCCGCATGGCGCAAACGCTGGGCGCCATCGCCCACGGCCTGCGCCACTGGGGCGAAGACACGCGCGGCCCCTTGCCCTGGGCCGGCGTGCTGGCCAACGGCGCGGCCAGCGACAGCCACGCCCGCCTGCTGCGCCAGGCCCTGCCTGACAGCGAATGGCTGGGCCACCTGCCGCAAAGCGCCGCCATGCACCTGCCCGAGCGCCACCTGGGCCTGATCGCCGCCCACGAAATGCCCCGCGCCGAAGCCCTCGCGCGGCTGGACGCCGCCGCCGACCTGCTCGCCGCCACGCCCCTGGGCCAAATGAGCCTGGCCGAATGGCAAGCGCGCTGGCCCGCCGCCTTTGATGCGCCGGATGCGCCGGATGCGCCGGATTCAGGCGGCGCGCCCGAATCGGCCGACGCACCCGATTTGCCCGCGCCTGAAGACAACGCAAAGCCGCTGGCCGGCCGCGTCATCGCCATCGCCCGCGACGCCGCCTTTGCCTTCATCTACCCCGCCAACGTGCAAACCCTGCACGCACTGGGCGCGCGCGCCGTCTTCTTCTCGCCCCTGGCAGGCGACGCCCTGCCCGCGTGCGACGCCCTCTGGCTGCCCGGCGGCTACCCCGAACTGCACGCCGCCCGCCTGGCCGCGCGCAGCGACCTGAAAGCGCAACTGCACGCCCACGCCGCCGCAGGCAAACCCATCTGGGCCGAATGCGGCGGCATGATGGTTCTGTTCGAGCGCCTGACGGACGCCAGCGGCCACACCTGGCCCCTCTGGGGCCTGCTGCCCGGCGAAACCGCCATGCAAAAACGCCTCGGCGGCCTGGGCATGCAGCAATGGGCCATGCCGGCAGACAGCGCCAGCCACTTTCTGCCGCCCTTGCCCCCTCTTCGCGGCCACACCTTCCACTACTCCGCCGCCCGCACACCGCTGTCGCCCATCGCCCACACCCGCCCGGCCCCCGGCAGCGCCCGCACCAGCGGCGAAGCCATCTACCAGCACGGCAGCGTGCGCGCCAGCTACTTTCACGCCTGGCTGCCCAGCAGCCCGCCAATGGCAGCCTGGCTGTTCGGGGCGTGAGGCGGAGATTGGCCTGGCGCGCAGCCGCCAAGATTGGCCGCGCTTATTTCAAAATCCTTCAAGAATCAGATTATCAAGAGCTATCTTTTGCCAGCTCATCTGATTGGCGGAAGTGAAGAAAACAAAGCGGCCGTTTTGTGCCCTGCAAAATACGGGGATTCTTCTTGATCGGCGAAGAATTCATTCAGCTTCATCTGCTGGCCAGGCGATATTTCTCGTTTGAATACGGAAAATAGTTATCCGAAAGTCATCGATAGCTTGTTTCAGGCGGAGCGCCATAATCCAAAAAAACAGCTTAGGATCCTCAAGCATTGTTTCCAGGCAATTTCATTGCAAACATCAGTATATTGCCGATTGGCATCTATGAGCGCTGAATATCATTAAAAAATCCATCATGATAGAAGTTTTCCTTTGGTTCATTTTCTAATGCCATGTCAAACAATAATTTCAATGTCCATTGAGAGGGTGTTACAATATCATCAGGATTGATTTCTGCATCATGGGAATACATGTCAGGGAGGCATTCGCAATGAACAAGCCACCATTTTTCTATCTTGCATAGTAAATTCGTTAGGCAAAAAAATTTGTTGAAATCTATGTTTTTGCCTGCATCGGCAATAAATGAAAGAGGATTGTGAGCCAATTCATTCCTGTGCTTTCTTATTTCATCAAAATTCTTGATATCTGCTTGATCCATCGCTCCCAATTCTTTTAGCCATAATAGGGAAGCGTATACCCTGCTGTTATTTTTTGACAATACATCCTTTTTGTATTGTTCATTGATGGCATATTCGTCAGACTTGTTAATATCCATGAAAAAGGTTTTTGGAAGCCCGACAACTCTTTCTTTAAACATCTCAAAAGCCGTCAAGAAGAGAGAAATCGAAATCAAATTGGACTTTAGTGTCCTGGATGTTAAAAGTTTTCTCCAGCTTTCATTGGTATCGTTCATATTAAACCTTCTGCAAATAATAAGTGTGCCAAATCAGATTTGGTTTGAGTTCCAGACGGCCTCGTTATACATCCTTCAGACCCATCCCGTTTTCTGAACAACTTTGCCTGCAAATCTTCTCCAACGAGCAAGTTTTGCAGCGTTTGCTGTAGCCAGGCAGCAAGATTTGTCCGCTATGTAGGAGTTCACGCACGGCAACGATGGCAGCGGTGGTTTTTACCCTTGGGGCCTGCTCACAGCCTGGCCGTGAGGAGTAGCGGATCGAAATGGGCCGCAAAGCGCAGGCGGCGCGCTGGCCCGGCGGCAAAATTCCGGCTTCGCTCTGCCGGACGGCGCTCACCATGCAACAGGAAATTCTCATCAACTACACCCCCCAGGAAACGCGCGTGGCCGTGGTGGAAAACGGCGCGGTGCAGGAGCTGCACGTGGAGCGCGCGCTGGAGCGCGGGCAGGTGGGCGATATTTATCTGGGCAAGGTGGTGCGCGTGCTGCCGGGCATGCAATCGGCCTTTATTGACATTGGCGCGCAACGCACGGCCTTTTTGCATGTGGCCGATGTGTGGCAGCCCCCGGCGGCGGGCGAAGCGCCGGCGGCCCAGCGCAGCGCGCCGCAGCGGCCCATTGAAAAGCTGGTGTTCGAGGGGCAGGCGCTGATGGTGCAGGTGATCAAAGACGCCATTGGCGCCAAGGGGGCGCGCCTTTCCACGCAGATCAGCATTGCCGGGCGCATGCTGGTGTTTTTGCCGCAGGAGGCGCACGTCGGCATCTCGCAAAAAATTGCGCCCGCCCAGCGCGAGAGCCTGCGCCAGCGCGTGCAGGCGCTGGCGCAGCAAGCCGCGCTCGAATCGGGCGGCCGCGCGCGCGGCGGCTTCATCGTGCGCACCAACGCCGAAGATGCAGACGACGCCGCGCTGGCCGAAGACATTGCCTACCTGCGCAAAACCTGGGCCTGCATCCGCGAAGCGGCCTCGCGCACGCCGCCCGGCGCGCTGCTGCGCCAGGATTTGTGCCTGATGCAGCGCGTGCTGCGCGACATGGCCGGCGAGCACACGCAAAGCATCCGCATCGACTCGCAAGAGCAATTGCAGCGCCTGCTGCGCTTTGGCAACGAATTCATGCCGCAAGCGGCGCGCCTGCTGTCGCACTACAGCGGCGAGCGGCCCATTTTTGACCTCTACGGCATTGACGAAGAAATCACCCGCGCCCTGGGCCGCCGCGTGGAACTCAAATCGGGCGGCTACCTGGTCATTGACCAGACCGAGGCGCTCACCACCATCGACGTGAACACCGGCGCCTTCACCGGCGCGCGCAACTTTGGCGAAACCATCTTCAAAACCAATCTGGAAGCCGCGCAAGCCATTGCCCGCCAGCTGCGCCTGCGCAACCTGGGCGGCATCATCATCGTGGACTTCATCGACATGGCCACGCCCGAACACCAGCAAGCCGTGCTGGCCGAGCTGCGCCGCCAGCTCGCGCGCGACCGCGTGAAAACCACCGCCGCTGACGGTTTTTCGCCCCTGGGCCTGTTGGAGCTGACGCGCAAGCGCACCCGCGAAAGCCTGGCGCAAATGCTCAGCCAGCCCTGCCCCCTGTGCCAGGGCAGCGGCCGCGTGCGCACCGCCCGCACCGTGGCCTACGACATCCTGCGCGAAATCCTGCGTGAAGCCCACCAGTTCAACCCGCGCGAATTCCGCATCGTCGCCCACCCCGCCGTCATCGCCTTGCTGCAAGACGAAGAAAGCCAGCACCTGGCCAGCCTGTCCGACCACATCGGCAAACCCATCTCGCTGCAAGCCGAAAGCAGCCTGGGGCTGGAGAGCTTTGACGTGGCGCTGAGCTGATTGCCTTGCCCTTGCGCAGGCTTTTCAGCTCCTGAATCCATAGCATGATGTCCTAGTGGAAAGTGCGCGAAACGGCATTTCAGGGCGCTCAAATCCGCTCCTGTTTTTGATGGATGGCGGCTGGCGGGCCTGGTTCTTGCGCATGCCGTCCGGCGAAAATCTGCCCGCGCTGCAGGCTGGCCTGCTCTCGCCTTGCCTTTTTTGCGTTCTGACCGGAGCCACGCCATGTTCGGCATTGCAGACACCGTTACCTTCACCATTGCCGCCGCCGTGCTGATGGCGCTGCTCAATCTGAAAGGGCTGCTGTTTTTCCCGTCGATGATGGTGCAGCTCGTGGGCGCGCGCTACCGCAAGAGCGGGGCCGTGGGCAAGGGCGGCGTGGGCGCTTTGTTTCTGGCCTTCGCCGCCAAGCTGTGGACGGCATGAGCGCTGAAAGGATTGCGCGGCAGGACGGCGAAGCCAGCGCGGCAGGCGTGGCCGAGGGGCAGCCGTGGAAGCTGCGCTTCGGGGCCATTTTCACGGGCCAGGCGCTGTCGCTCACGGGTTCGGCGCTCACGCAATTTGTGCTGCTGTGGTGGATTACCGATACCACGGGCAGCGCGGCGGCGCTAGGCATGGCCGCGCTGGCGGCCCTGCTGCCGCAGGCGCTGCTGGGGCCGCTGGGCGGCACGCTGGCCGACCGCTACAGCCGCCGCTGGCTGATGGCGGCTTCTGATTTGGTGAGCGCGGCGTGCATGGCGGTGCTGATTGCGCTGTTTCTCACGCAGCGCGTGCAGCTGTGGCACATCTACGCCATGCTGGCTGTGCGCAGCGCCATGCAGGCGTTTCAGCAGCCAGCGGCGGCGGCCAGCACGGCCATGCTGGTGCCGGGCTACTTTCTGCCGCGCGCGGCGGGGCTGAACCAGTCGCTCATGGGCATCATGACCGTGGGCGCGCCGCCGCTGGGGGCGCTGGCCATGAGCGCCATGCCGCTGGGCTGGGCGCTGGCCATTGATGTGGCGACGGCGCTCCTGGGCATTGCGCCGCTGTTGTTTTTCACCATTCCGCAGCCCAGGGCCGCGCGCGGCGGCGGGTGGCGCAGCCTGTGGCGCGAGTGGCGCGAGGGCGTGCAAGCCGTGTGGCGGCACGCGGCGCTGCGCCAGCTCTATGCCCTGATCGGCGCGGCGGTGATGTGCGTGATGCCGCTGTTCACGCTGGTGCCGCTGCTGGTGAAAACGCACTTTGCGGGCGGCGCGAATCAGGTGGCGCTGATGGAGAGCCTGAGCGGCATCGGCATGATCGCCGGGGGCGCTTTCGTGGCCGCCTTCGCGCCGCAGCGGCGCATGCGCTGGTTTTTGTGGGGCTTTGCCCTTTCGGGCCTGACGATGGCGCTCACGGCGCTGGCCCCGGCAGACCAGTTCGGTCTGGGCGCGGCCTTCTGGCTGTTAAGCGGCCTGACGTTTGCCGTGGGCAACGCCCCTTTCATGGCCATGCTGCAAAGCGCGGTGCCCAACCACTTGCAAGGCCGGGTGCTGTCGCTGCTGAACACGCTCATCGGCCTGGCCGGCCCCGTGGGCCTGGCGCTGGCCGCGCCGCTGGGCGAGGCCTTGGGATCGCGCTGGCTGTTCGTGCTGCTGGGCGCGTGCGGCGGGCTGGTCATGCTGCTGGGCTTTGTCTCGCGCGCGCTGCGGCGCATGGAGCAGGGCGAAAGCGGCGGCTCCGCTGGCAGCTGAAAGCGCGCTCGCGGCCTGGCTATCAGGGGGGAGAAAAAAGCGGATGGCGCAGGCAGGGCCATCGGCAGAAAACAGGCCGCTATTTCGCTCTGCTATTCATAGCATGATGTCCTAGTGGAACGGGCGATGGGCGGCATTTTGCCCCTATCAAATCTGCTCCTGCTTTTGATGCTTCCAGGCGTCCGGAACGCCTGAGTCCGATGCGCCCGTCAGCCCAGCGTCTTGTGCAGCATGTATGCGCCCAGCGCGTAAAGCACCAGGCCAAACACGCGCTTGAGCTTGCCCACCGGCAGTGCATGGGCCGCGCGCGCGCCCAGCGGGGCCATGAGCACGCTGCACGAGGCAATGGCCGCCAGCGCGGGCAGCCACACATAGCCCAGCGACCAGGCGGGCAGCCCGCCGACGGACTGCCCGCCCGCGACATAGCCCGCCGTATTGGCCAGCGCAATCGGAAAGCCCAGCGCCGCGCTGGTCGCCACCGCTTGATGAATGGGCACGTTGCACCAGGTCATGAACGGCACCGATACAAACCCGCCGCCCGCGCCCACCAGCCCCGACAAAAAGCCAATCACGCCGCCCATGCCTGCCAGCCCCGCCGTGCCGGGCAGCTGGCGCGTGGCGGCGGGCTTTTTGTTCAGCAGCATCTGCGTGCCCGAAAAAAACACGAAAACCGCGAACACCACCCCCAGCGCAGGCCCCTTGATGAGGGCAAACGCCCCCAGGCTGGCCAGCGCCGCGCCCGCCACGATGCCCGGCGCCAGACGCCGGACCAGATCCCAGCGCACTGCGCCCCGCCTGTGATGCGCGCGCACGCTGCTGATGGAAGTGAAAACAATGGTCGCCATCGAAGTGGCGATTGCCATCTTCAGCGCCAGCTCCGCTCCCACGCCCTGCGCAGCCAGAATGGCCGAAGTAAACGGCACCAGAATCATCCCCCCGCCAATGCCCAGCAACCCCGCCATGAAGCCCCCCAGCAACCCCAGCAGCGCAAGCAGGGCAATGGACATCGGCTCAAGAGGCATGGCGGCGTGCTCCGGGCAATAAAAAAGCCGGCGAAGCGGCTTGGGGAAAGAGGGCGAAAGAGAGCGGAAAAGGTGTCTGCGGCTGCCGCCGGGCCGGCATCCTGAACCGGGGGTTCAGGGGGGCGGGGTCAGAAAGGCCTTGGGTTCGTCTGACGCGAGACGATCACGCCAGCCAGACGATATTCCCCACCCAGGCTCACAGGAGCATTGGTTCAAGGAAATATATGACCCGGCACCCAGCCGCAGACGTGCAAATTCTAGAGCGTTTGCGAGCGGAAAACCAGCCGCAAAAGGCAGCGTTTGCAGGCGGGAAATGCGCTTGAACCCATGACGTCATGTTTTGGTGGAGCCTGCGGGAAAGCCGTTTTTCACCCTGCTGAAATGGGTTTCTTTGAGGCCCCGCCCGCCTGTGCCCATGAAAAACAGGCTAGCCTTGACCCGCACCGGCATGCGCTCTTCGCGCTTGCTTTCCTGTTTTGCCGCCGTCTTCATCTCTACTGTCATGCCTGACTATTCCGACGCCTTGCGCTACGGCCTCACGCTCGCCCTGCTGGCCGCCTATGCCCTGCTGTGCCTGAGCATCTGGCAGCGCCAGCGCCGCAGGCGGCTGGCTGCCGTGGCTGAAGCCGCCCAGGCCATGCAGGCCGCTGGCCTGACGCCAGCGGGCGGCGGCGCTTTCGCCACGGTTTCTACCGGCTCCAGCGGGGCAGGGCAGCCCGCCCATCCTGAAAACGCCCCCGTGCTCGTCGCCTGGGCCACGCAGACCGGCATGGCGCAGACGCTGGCCAAAAACACCGCCGCCATGCTGCAAGCCTGCGGCCAGGCCGCGCAAGCGGCGCCGCTGGCGCTGCTCGATGCCGATGCGCTGCGGCGCGCAACCCGCCTGCTGGTCGTGGCCAGCACCTATGGCGATGGCGAACCGCCCGACGAAGCCGTGGCCTTTGAAAAACAGCACATGCGCCAGCACCCGCCCCTGCACGGCCTGCGCTACGCCGTGCTGGCGCTGGGCGACAGCAGCTACGACAACTTCTGCCAGTTCGGCCAGGCCATCGACGGCTGGCTGGCCTCCAGCGGCGGCCAGCGCCTGTTTGCCTGCATCAAGGCCGACAGCGCCGATGACTTTGAAATGAACGCCGCCCTGGCCGCCTGGCGCAAGCAGCTGGCCGCCGCTTTCGGGCTGGACGCCGCGCAACTGGCCCGCTGGCAGCCCGAACGCCCCAGCGAAGCGGGCGGCTGGCACGACTGGACACTGGCCGCCAAAACCCGCCTGAATCCCGGCAGCGTAGGCAGCCCCGTCTGGCTGCTGGAGCTGACCGCCCCCGCCGGAGCCAGCCTGACGTGGGAAGCAGGCGACCTGGCGCAAATCGCCCCCCCGGCTGACGTCAAAAACCCGCGCGACTACTCCATCGCCTCCATCCCGCAAAGCGGCAGCCTGCAACTGCTCGTGCGCCGCCAAAACCGCGCCGACGGCAGCCCCGGCCTGTGCTCCGCCTGGCTGACCGAAGAGCTGCAAGCGGGCCAGACGCTGCCCGTGCGCCTGCGCGCCAACGCCGGTTTTCACCTGGGCGGCAACGCCGCGCGGGCGCTCATCCTCATCGGCAACGGCGTGGGCCTGGCCGGGCTGCTGGCCCACCTGCACGCGCGCGAAGCCGCCGGACAGCACCGCAACTGGCTCATCTTCGGCGAACGCAACGCCGCGCACGACTGGCTCTGCCACGAACAAATCGCCCGCTGGCAAGCCAGCGGCCACCTGCCGCGCGTCGATGCCGCCTTCTCCCGCGACAGCGCCCCCGGCGCGCCCAAAACCTACGTGCAAACCGTGCTCGCGCGCGAAGCCGCCACCTTGCGCCAGTGGATGGACGAAGGCGCCGCCCTTTACGTGTGCGGCAGCCTCTCTGGCATGGCCGCCGGCGTGGATGCCGTGCTGCGCCAGACGCTGGGCAGCGAGCGCGTGGATGCCTTGCTGGCCGAAAGACGCTACTGCCGCGACGTGTATTGAGGCCAGGCCCGCCGTCCGGCTGAATTCAAAAGTCCGCCGTTTGCCGCCATTCAATCAAAGACCAACGCATCTTGCCGATGCGCGGGCACGGCAGAAGAAATTGCGCCATGGCTGACCATGACTGAAAGAAGCAGGTTCACGGCGCGCTTGCCAGCGGAGCTGGCGAGGTGTGCTGCCTGTTCTTTTCTAGCCCGATAGGTTCCAAAAAAGGAGCGAATTCAAGGGGCTTGAAATGCTTGTTAGCGCAGTATCCACTAGGACATCATGCTATGAACAAAGGAGCGTAAAAAGCAACTTATCCACCGCTCACGCCTGCTTCGCCCCTTTTTCGCTTTTCCGCTTTTTCCGCTTTTTCCGCGCTGGCAGGCCGCGTGCGGGCAGCGGCTGCGCAGGCAGCCCCGCGTGAAGACGCCGCGCCAGATAATCGCCCGCCCTATGAATGCCCCTGCCTCGCCCGCTTCAGCTTCTTCGCGCCCCGTCATCGCCTTTCCGCCGGATCTGCCCGTTTCGGCCCGCCGCGCGGAAATCGAGGCGGCGCTGCAAAAGCATCAGGTCATCATCGTTTGCGGCGAAACCGGTTCGGGCAAAACCACGCAGCTGCCCAAGATGGCGCTGGCGCTGGGGCGCGGCAGGCTGAACGCCCAGGCAGGCGAGCGCGGACGGCTGATTGGCCACACGCAGCCGCGCCGCATCGCAGCCACCAGCGTGGCCCGGCGCATTGCCGACGAGCTGCAAACGCCGCTGGGCGAAGTGGTGGGCTACAAGGTGCGTTTCAGCGACCGGCTCTCGCCCGGCGCGAGCGTGAAGCTGATGACCGACGGCATCTTGCTGGCCGAAACGCAGACCGACCCGCTGCTCAAGGCTTACGACACGCTCATCATCGACGAAGCCCACGAGCGCAGCCTGAACATTGACTTTTTGCTGGGCTTCCTCAAGCAAATCCTGCCCCGGCGGCCTGATTTGAAGCTCATCGTCACCTCCGCCACGATTGACGCCGAGCGCTTTGCCCGCCACTTTGCCGACGCCAGCGGCCAAAGCGCGCCGGTGCTGATGGTTTCGGGCCGCACGTATCCGGTGGAGCAGCGCTGGCGGCCCTTTGAAGAAAGCCGCGATTACGGCCTGAACGACGCCATTGCCAGCGCGGTCGATGAACTCTGGACGGGCCAGCCTTCGGGCGATGTGCTGGTGTTTCTGCCCGGCGAGCGCGAAATCCGCGAAGCGGCCGACCACTTGCGCCAGCACTTGTCGCACAGCCCGCTCACGCGCGGCGCGGAGGTGCTGCCGCTTTTTGCGCGCCTGAGCCAGGCCGAGCAAGACCGCGTGTTCGCCCCGCACACGGCCCCGCGCATCGTGCTGGCGACCAACGTGGCCGAAACCTCGCTGACGGTGCCCGGCATCAAATACGTGGTGGACGCGGGCACGGCGCGCGTCAAGCGCTACAGCTTGCGCAGCAAGGTGGAGCAGCTGCTGGTGGAGCCAGTCAGCCAGGCGGCGGCCAACCAGCGCGCGGGCCGCTGCGGGCGCGTGAGCAACGGCGTGTGCATACGCCTGTATGACGAAAAAGACTTCGCGGGCCGCCCGCGCTTTACCGACCCCGAAATCCTGCGCAGCTCGCTGGCCGCCGTCATCTTGCGCATGAAGGCGCTGCGCCTGGGCGGCGAAGGCGGGCGGGTGGAAGACTTTCCGTTTCTCGACGCGCCCTCGGGCCGCGCCATTGCCGACGGCTTTGCCCTGCTGGCCGAGCTGGGCGCGATGGACGAAGCGCAAGCCCTCACCCCGCTGGGCCGCGAGCTGGCCCGCCTGCCGCTGGACCCGCGCGTGGGCCGCATGCTGATTGAAGCGCGCGAGCGCGGCGCGCTGCGCGAAGTGCTGGTGATTGCCGCCGCCTTGAGCGTGCAAGACGTGCGCGACCGCCCCTTGCAGGCGCAAGCCCAGGCCGACCAGGCGCACGCCAAGTTTGACGACGACAAAAGCGAATTCAGCGGCTACCTGCGCCTGTGGCAGTGGCTGCAAGACGCGCGCGAAGGGCGCGCCGCCAGCGGGCGCGCAACAGCCGCCCAGCGCGCCGAACAGGCGCTGGCGCAAGCCAGGCGGGCGCTGCAAAAACAAGAGCAGCAAAGCCCCGAAAACCGTGCGACAGAGGCCCTTTTGGCTGATGAAAACCAGGCCGCAAACCCGGCTGAAGCGCCCGCCCACCGCCTCAGCAACCGCCAGTGGGAAGCCTTGCTGCGGCAAAACTACATCAGCGTGCGCCGCGTGCGCGAGTGGCGCGACATCCACACCCAGCTGCGCACCGTGGCCGCCGAGCACCAATGGCGCGAAAACACCCGCCCCGCCAGCTACGAGGCCCTGCACAAAAGCCTGCTGGCCGGCCTGCTGGGCAACGTGGGCTGCAAGCTGGAAGAAGGGCAGCACGGCCACGCCGGAAGCCACGGCGGCGAGCAATACCTGGGCGCGCGCGGCATCAAGTTTCACCGCCACCCCGGCGCGCGCCTGCGCAAAAAGCCCGGCAAATGGATCGTCTGCGCCGAGCTGGTGGAAACCACGCGCCTGTATGGCCGGGGCATCGCCGGCATCGAGCCGCAGTGGCTGGAGGAAATGGGCGGCCACCTGCTCAAAAAGCAGCTGGCGGAGCCGCACTGGGAGAAAAAAGCGCAAGACGTCATCGCCTTCGAGCGCGCCACGCTCTACGGCCTGACGGTCTACAGCGGCCGCCGCAAAAGCTACGCCCAGGCCGACCCGCGCGAGGCGCGCGAAATCTTCATCCGCGAAGCGCTGGTGCACGGCATGGCCGAGCGCAACGTGCCCGACGACTGGCCGCGCCGCCTGCCCTTTTTGCAGGCCAACGCCCGCACCATCGCCCAAGTGCAGGAGCTGGAGCACAAAAGCCGCCGGCAAGACGTGCTGGTCGATGACGAACTCATCTACGCCTTCTACGACGCGCACGTGCCCGAAGGCATCAGCAACGGGCGCGACTTTGAAAAGTGGTGGCGCCAAGCCAGCCAGGCCAACCCCCGGCTGCTGACGCTCACCCGCGAAGAACTCATGCGCCACGAAGCGGCGGGCATCACCACCGCCGCCTTTCCCAAAATGCTGCGGCTGGGCGGCGTGGACTGCGCCGCCGCCTACCTGCACCAGCCGGGCGACGCGCGCGACGGCCTCACCGTCACCGCGCCGCTGTTCGTGCTCAACCAAATCAGCGAAGCGCGCTGCGAGTGGCTCGTGCCCGGCATGCTGAAAGAAAAAATCCAGGCCCTGCTCAAAAGCCTGCCGCAAAAGCCGCGCAGCCGCTTCGTGCCCCTGCCCGAAAGCGCCGCGCGGCTGGCTGAAAAACTGGGCGCGCCCGACGCCTTCGGCCACGGCAGCCTGACCGACGCGCTGCTGCAAATCGTGCGCAGCGAAACCGGGCTGGATGTCAAACGCGCCGACTTCAAGCTCGACATGCTGCCCGCACACCTGTTCATGAATGTGCGCGTGGTAGACGAACACGGCCGCCAGCTGGGCGCGGGCCGCAACCTCGCCGCCCTCAAGGCCGAACTGGGCGGCCAGGCGCGCGGCGCTTTTCAGGCGCTGGCCGGCCTGAAAGCCGCCAAGGCGGAACTCAACGCCGACGCGGCCCCCGCAAACCCGGCAGAAACACCCCAAGCGCCGCAAACGCCCGCCCATCCAGCGCGGGCCGCCCTCAAAACCGAAGCTGACAGCGGCGCCGCCAGCCAGCGCCACACCCGCTGGAGCTTTGGCGAGCTGCCCGAGCTGATGGAAATTTCCCGCAAAGGCCAGACGCTCATCGGCTTTCCCGCGCTGGTGGACGCGGGCGACGCCGTCACCATCGAAGTCTTTGACGAGCCGCAAGTGGCCGCCGCGCGCCACCGCACCGGATTGCGGCGGCTTTTCGCCCTGCAAATCCGCGACGCGCTCAAATACCTCGAAAAAAACATTCCCGATCTGCAAAAAATGGCCGTGCTCTACATGCCGCTGGGCACCGAAGGGCAGCTGCGCCAGCAAATCATCGACCTGGCGCTGGACCGCGCCTTTCTGATGGAGCCGCTGCCCGCCAGCGAAGCCGCCTTTGCCGCCCGCGTGGAAGAAGGCCGCGCGCGCCTGACCCTCATCGCCAACGAAATCGCGCGCCTGGCCGCCCACATCCTGACCGAACACGCCCAGGCCGCCCGCAAAGTGAAAGACGCCGCCAAAGCCGCCCCCGAAGCGGCCAAAGACGCCGCCGAGCAATTGCAGCGCCTGCTGCCGCCCGGCTTCATCACCGCCACGCCCTGGAGCGCCCTTCAGCACTACCCGCGCTACCTCAAAGCCGTGCAACTGCGCTTTGACAAACGCCGCGCCGACCCCGCCCGCGACACCCGGCACATGCAGGAGGCGCGCGCGCAAGAGCAGCGCTTTGGGCGCCTGGTGGCCGAGCGCAAAGGCCAGCAAGACGAGCGCATGCAAGAGCTGCGCTGGCTGCTTGAAGAGCTGCGCGTGAGCTTTTTCGCCCAGGAGCTGCGCACGCCCCAGCCCGTGAGCCTCAAGCGCCTGGAAAAAGTCTGGGCGCAGGTGGGGCGCTGAGAACCTGCCCGGAGAAACTGCGAATCAAGATGGGCCGCAAGACGCAAGCCGCAGATGAGCCTTCGCCACCTGCCCGCACTGCTTGACCTTTCCACCCCTTTGCCCGTCCGGCCCCGCGCCGCAGGCGGCTGAACCGGACAGGCGTACCCGTCCGGATTCATCAAAAACAGGAGCTAATTTGATGGGGTAAAAATGCCTATCTGCGCACTTTCCACTAGGACATCTAGCTATTAATTAAAGAGCAAAATAAAGCCGCATATTCATCGCTGTGCATTCATGGCTGGCCCAGTCCGCGATCGCGCTCCGCACTGGTCTTGTCAATGGCAGCCGCGCCCTGTTCTGCAAGAACCTGCCCAAAGTCTGGCTGTGAGGGGCAAAGGGGCGGAATGTGGAATGCGAGGGGCAAACCGCCATGGGGCGCAAGGCTTGGGCTGGCTCCTGCCTGCGCTGTGCGAAGGCGTGGCCGGTATCGGGCAGCCAGAATTCGCTTTTTTTCAAGGCTCGGCCCCTGCCGGCTTTTTCTCCTTTTTTCCGGGTGGCTTCATGTCTGGCTCTTCCAAGGTTTTGTTTGGCTTTCATGCCGTGGGTGTGCGGCTCAAGGTCGCGCCTGCTTCCGTGATCGAGATTTATGTGGACGCTTCGCGGCGCGATGCCCGCATGAAGCAGTTTCTGGCGCGCGCGCAAGAAGCGGGCGTGCGCGTGATTGAGGCCGATGGCCTGCGCCTCACCCGCCTGGCGGGCAGCGCGGGCCATCAGGGCGTGGCCGCGCGCGTGCAGGAGCTGGAGCGCTCGCGCTCGCTGGACGATTTGCTGGATGGGCTGCAAGCGCCGCCGCTGCTGCTGGTGCTGGATGGCGTGACCGATCCGCACAACCTGGGCGCGTGCCTGCGCGTGGCTGATGGCGCGGGCGCGCATGCCGTGATCGCGCCCAAGGATCACGCGGCGGGCATCAACGCCACGGTGGCCAAGGTGGCCAGCGGCGCGGCGGAGACGGTGCCCTATTTCATGGTGACCAATTTGGCGCGCACGCTGGGCGAACTCAAGGAGCGCGGCATCTGGGTCACGGGCACGGCGGGCGAGGCGCAAAAGACGCTGTACGAGGCCGATTTCGCCGGCCCCGCCGCACTGGTGCTGGGCGCGGAGGGCGCGGGGCTGCGCCAGCTCACGCGCAGAAGCTGCGATGAGCTGGTGCGCATTCCCATGCGGGGCGCGGTGGAAAGCCTGAATGTTTCGGTCGCCAGCGGCATTTGCCTGTATGAGGCGCTGCGCCAGCGCGGCGGATGAGGGCCTGTTCTTGAAATCCATCCGTGGGTGTGGCAAGCGCGGAATCGGGCAGCCTGCGGCGCTGCCCATCTTCGCCGGGCCGCAAGAGCCTCCCGCGCATTCATCCCTCACGGCCAGACGCTGAACAGGCTCTGAAAAAAAGCCCCGCCGGGCGTATGCGCCGGGCGGGGCTTGCGGTGCGCCTGGGGCCTGCTGGCGTTCGGCTCACATGGCTGTCAGGCGGCCGGAGATGGTGACGCTGCGGCCGGCCGTGCCGCCCGTGTGGGTGGTGGGGCTGATGGCCAGGCCGTGGAAGTCTTCGCCCGCGCTGCCCAGCACGCCGCCCGTAACTGCCGAGTAGGAGCCGCCCGTGACGATGAGCGGCGAGCTGGCGAGCAGGGCCTGTGCCGGTTTCGGCGCGTGGTATGAGAACACGGCGTTGCCGGAGGCATCGCGCAGCGTCCACAGGCCGGCGCTCACGTTGCGCGCAGAGATGATGTTTTGCGCGGCTGCGCCGGCGGCGGGCGTGCTGTTGCCGCCGCCGATGCCGACGAACACGCCGCCCGTGACGGTGAAGGCGCCCCGGCTGGCGTTCAGCGCGCTTTCGGTGGCGCTGGCGCCAATGGCCACCATGTAGCCGCCGGAGATGGTGAGCGCTCCGCTGGAATCCACCGCGCTGGCTTTGCTGCTGGCAACGTAGACGCGCCCGCCAGACACGGTCACGGCGGAGCCTGCCTTGAAGGCGTCGTCCGTGGCATTGACGGTGACGGAGCCGCCATTGACGGTGAGCGCGGATCGGGCTTCGATGCCCTTGGGCGAAAGCGCGTCTTTGCCGCCAGCCGCATTGGCGTTTTCCCGGGGCGCGCCGGTGGTGGTGATGGTGACCGCGCCGCCGTTGATCGTCACGCGCGGATCGGGGTCGTCCGCCGTGTCGGCCGTTTTGCCGTCGCTGCTCTTCCAGGAGGCGGTCATGCCCTTGTCGCGGCTGGTGACGGACAGCGCGCCGTCATTGATGGCGACAAAGCCCAGCGCCGGCGTGTTGCCGACGGCGTTGCTTTCCTTGCCTTTTACCCTGATGCCCTTGCCCGCTGGCGCGGTGATGCCTAGCTGCCCGCCATCCATCACGAAGGCCTGGGCGGCGCGCAGGCCGTCCTTGGCGGCGGCCGCGAGGGTGAGCGTGCCGCTGCGCAGGCGCACGTGCGCGTCGCTGGCCAGCGCGTGCCTTGGCGTGGCGCTGATGGCCAGCGAGCCGCTGCCGCTGAACACGACGGGGCCTTCGGCAAACAGCGTGGCTTTCAGATCCATGGCGCTGCCGTCGTCCCTGGTGCGCGCGCTCCAGGTGGCGGAGTCGGTCAGGGTGTTGATGCCCGTCAGCTCGATGAAGGCCGTTTGTTTCGATTGCAGGTTCAGCGCCGGGCCGTCGCCGCTGGCAATGGCCGCGCCCGAGAGCGCCAGCTTGTAGTCATTGGCGCTGTACACCGTCAGCGGCGTGACGCCCGCGCCGCTGAGGTTGAAGGCCACGTGCGTGTCGCCGCTGAGCTGGTTGCGAATGGTCAGGCCGTAGCTGTCGCGCGTGAGGGTGATGGCCGCCATGCCGTCCACTGAAACCGTGGCCATGCTGCTGCTGGCGCGGTTCACCGACAGGCGCGGCGAAGCGCTGCTGACCTCCAGCGTGTCCAGCGCAATGGAAAGAGGCAGCCAGCCGCTGGTGTCCGCCAGATCAGGCGCGTGGCTGCCGGTGTGGATGTTCCAGGCGTTGCCGGGCGTGCCCGCGTCGTCATGAACCGTCACGGTGGCGGTGTTGCTCGTCACGCTGCCGTAGGCGTTGCTCACCACCACGGCGTAGCTGCCCGCCGTGCTGGTGGTGTAGCTGGAAAACGTGGCCCCGCTGATGGCCGCGCCGCCGCGCTGCCACTGGTAGCTGAGCGCGCCGCTGCCCGTGGCCGCCACGCGCAGCGTGGTCACCCCGCTGCTGGAAATGGTGACGGACTGCGGCTGCGCCGTGATGACTGGCGCCGATCCGGCGCTGGCGGCATCTCCATCACCGCCGCCGCAGCCTGCCAGCCCCAGCGCCAGGGCAAAGCACACAAAGCCTCGCTGAAGTGTTCGCATCATCCAAATGCTCCTGTTTCAGGTGGTTGAGGGAAGTGCGAATTTATACGGACCTGCTTTTACGGACATGCGAACCCACGAGCCGGCCCGCGCTGAAACCCCGCACAGGCCCCGGCCCGTGAGCGGACGCGTGCTGTCCATTCCAGAATCAAAAAAAGGAGCGAATTTGAGGGGTAAAAATTGGCATCAGCGCAATTTTCACTAGGACCCATTGCTATTGATAAAGGAGCGGAATATGCCGCGTATTCAGCCTTTCATTCGCCTTGCTGGCCCGCGCTTGCCGCCCCGTTTTGCTCTTTCCGTTTCGCTCTTTTCATTTCGCGCATGCAGGCCATGAGAGGGGCTTGAAAGCGGCTCTGTCATTGGGTGCGGAAATACGGGACCGGGCGCTTGGGGGTTTTGCCAGCCCTCGCCGGGCTGCAAGCTTTTGCTTCTTTACGGCCAGGCTCTGGACAGGCTCTTACGCCGCATGGCCCGCCAGCGTGGCGGCTACCAGGCGCTTGAAGGGCGTCAGGCGCTGGGCCGCGTGCAGGGCGGCGTCGCGCAGCAGCCGCGCGGGGGCGGAGTCGGTGGTGTACAGGCGCGCGATGAGGCCGGTGATTTCATACAGCGGCCGCGTGGCCAGCATGTGGCGGCGCTCGTAGCGGGCCAGCACGTCGGCGGCGGCGATGTCGCGGCCGGCGGCGTGGGCGGCGCGCAACTCCTGCGCCAGGGTTTGCACGCTGAGCAGGCCGAAGTTGAAGCCGTGCGCCGTGACGGGGTGCATGCCCACGGCCGCATCGCCCACGCAGGCAAAGCGCGGGGCCACCAGGCGGCGCGGCATCACGCCTACCAGCGGATACACGTGGCGCGTGCTGTTCAGGCGCACTTCGCCCAGGCGGCCATGAAAGCGCCGGGTCATGTCCTGGCCGAAGGCGGCTTCGTCCAGCGCCATCATGGCCTCAATGCCCTGGTGCGGCAGCGTGAGCACGGCAGAGGCGCGCGGCATGCCGGTGGCCGGGTCATCGTTCATGGGCAGCAGCGCCAGCGTCTGGCCGTAATCGAACCATTCCCAGGCCGTGTGCTCGTGCGGCACTTCGTGCGTGATCTGGCACACCAGCATGCTGCGGCCAAAGTCGTTTTGCCGCGCGGCAATGCCCACGGCGCGGCGCGTGGCGGAAAAACGGCTGTCGGCGGCCACCAGCAGGCGCGCGGTGTGCGTGGCGCCATCGGCCAGCGTGAGCTGCGCGCCTTCGGCCCCGCAGCGCACCTGCGTGGCGGCTTGCCCCGTCAGCAAGGTAATGCGGCCATGCGCGCTGGCGGCGGCCTGCACTTCGGCCAGCGCGGCACGGCGGATGAGGTAGTTGGAAACCAGCCAGCCCAACTCGTCGCGCCGGGTGAGACGGTGGCTGATTTGCATGGAAAAGGGCGATTCGCCATTGAATACCCGCGCATCGCGCAATGGTGAAAACGCCGCAGGCTCCATGGCTTCAATGCGCTGCCACAGCCCCATTTCGCGCATCAGCGTGGCCGAGCGCTGCGTGAGCGCGATTTCGCGCCCGTCAAACGGCGCCTGCTCCAGCGCCGAAAGCGATTGCTGCTCAACCAGGCCGATATTCAGGCCCGATTCCGAAAGCGCGCGCGCCAGGCACAGGCCCGCCGGGCCAGCGCCGCTGATGAGAATGTCAAATTGCATAGAACAAATCCATGAAGGGCAAAAGAAAAAACACGCCATGCAGGCGGCTGTTTTCACATGGTAAACCAGCCATTGCCCCTGCCTATTACAGGGAAATCAGGCATTTGCCTGCGCCAGCTTCGCTTGTTTGCCCGCCCCAAAAATGGCGATTCGCATCGCCAGCGCCTTGCCTGCGGGCTGACAATAGGCGCAGCATTCACATTCATAAAACCCCGTATTCCCATGCCTGCCTTCAACCGCCGCCGCTGTCTGGGCTTGCTGGCCCGCGCAACTGTTCTGCCTTTTGCTGCTGCGCCTTTCGCCGCGCGTGCGGATGCGGGCCTGATTCGCATCATCGTGGCCTACCCGCCAGGCGGCGTGGCCGATGCCACGGCGCGGCTGCTGGCCGACCAGCTTGCCCAGCGCCTGGGCGTCAGCGTCGTGGTGGAAAACAAGGCTGGCGCGGGCGGCGCCATAGGGCTGGGCGCCATAGCCAAGGCCGTGCCTGATGGGCGCACGTTCGGCTTTGCCTCCGTCAGCCCCGTGGCGCTGCTGCCCCACCTGGGCGGCAAGATGCCGTTTGACCCGCAAAAAGACCTGGCTCCCGCCGCCAGCGTGCTGGCCTCGCCCGTGCTGCTGCTGGCCACGCCCGCCAACCACGCGCCTGACTTCAGGGCGCTGCTGGAGCGCGCCAGGGAGGAACCCGGCTCCGTGCGCTGGGGCACTGCAGGCTCGGCCGCGCTGGGCCACGTCATGCTGGAGCAAATCAAGGCCAGCGCGAAGGTAGACATCACCCACATTCCCTACAAGGGCGGCGGCCAGCAAATCAACGACGCGCTGGGCGGGCACTTTGAAGTGCTCTCCACCAACGCCGGCCCCGCTGTCATCGGCCACGTGCGGGCGGGCAGGCTGCGCGCCCTGGCCGCAGGCGCTCCCGCCCGCCTGGCAGCGCTGCCCGATACGCCCACGCTTTCAGAACTGGGCCTGCCTGAATCCAACCGCTTTTCCGTATTCGGCCTGTTCGCCCCGGCCGGCACGCCCGCCGCCGTTATCGAGCGCATGAACGCCGCCGTCAATGCCGCGCTGAATGAGCCGCAGACGCGCCAGAAAATCGAAGCCGCCGGCAACCTGCCCACTGGCGGCAGCGCTGCTGCCTTTGCCCGGCAGATACAAGCCGAATCACAGGCCAATGCCCGCATCATCAAAAAAGCGGGCATCACGGCGGGGAGCTGACGGAAAACCCGTTTTCCCGCTGTTTTTCCCTCCCCTCCCCGTGAAGCGGCGGGCCAGCCTTGCCGCCGCAGGCCGCCCGCGCGCTGCAAGCGCTGAACCGGGCAGCCGCATTCGCCTAAAACCATCAAAAACAGGAGCGGATTCAGCGGGCCAAAATACCGTTTAACGCAGTTCCCACCAGGACATCACGCTATTGATACAAGAGCAAATCCAGATACCCTATTTCAATCTGCCGCCCCCCGCAGCCGGACGGTGGGCATTAGGCGTTTTCCTGCACGCGGGGCGCGGCTGGCCGTGACTACACTTTGTTTTTCCCTTTTTCATGGACTCAAAAGGAACCCCCATCATGGATCGTCGTTCTCTCATCAAAGGCGCTGGCCTGGCTGGCGTGCTGGCCGCTGGCGTGGCCCCTGCCGTGCAGGCGCAGCAGGCGGTGCGCTGGCACATGGCTTCGAGCTTTCCGAAGTCGCTGGACACGCTCATGGGCAGCGCCGAGACGTTTTCGCGCGTGGTCAAGGCGCTGACGGGCGGCAAGTTCGAGGTGTCGGTGCACGCCGCAGGCGAGCTGATGCCCGCTTTCGGCGTGCTGGACGCGATTCAGGACAACAGTCTCGAAATTGCGCAGACTGCCGGCTATTACTTCACGGGCAAAGATCCCGTTTTCGCCTTTGCCTGCGCCGTGCCGTTTGGCCTGACCACGCTGCAAATGGAAGCCTGGCGCCGCCAGGGCAATGGCGGCAAATTGCTGGACGAGTTTTTCAAGAAATACAACTTCCACGCGCTGTGCGCGGGCAACACGACCACGCAGATGGGCGGCTGGTACCGCAAGGAAATCAAGTCGCCTGATGACCTCAAGGGCCTGAAGATGCGCCTGGGCGGCGGCCTGTTTGGCGAAGTGATGGCCAAGCTGGGCGTGGTGGCGCAGAACATGCCGGGCAGCGACGTGTATCAGGCGCTGGAAAAAGGCACGCTGGACGCCACCGAGTTCGTGGGGCCGTATGACGATGAAAAACTCGGCCTGAGCAAAGTGGCGCCGTATTACTACTACCCTGGCTGGTGGGAAGCGAGCGCGCAGTTTGACTTTTTCATCAACAACAAGGCCTTTGACAAGCTGCCGGACGAATACAAGGCCGCCGTGCGCGCCGCCGCCGATGTGGCAGCCATTGAGGTGACGAGCAAATACCAGGCCCGCAACCCGCAAGCGCTCAAGCGCCTGCGCGCGGGCAACACGCAGTTCAAGATGTTCCCCAAACCGGTGGTGGACGCGGGCTTCAAGGCCGCGCAGGAGGTGTATGCCGAGCACTGCGACAAATCACCCGAATTCAAGAAGGTGTTTGACGACATGCGCGCCTTCCAGAAAGAGCAGATTTTGTGGAACCGTTATTCGGAATTCACCTACAACCAGTACATCAATGGCGCGAAGCTGTAAATGATGGATAAATGAATAAAAAAAGCCGCGATGCGAATCGCGGCTTTTTTTATTGGCGCATTCACTGCGCTTATGGAAAATGGCCGTTTTATTCCGTCGGCTATTCCGCTGGCTATTCCGCTGGCTATTCCGCTGGCTATTCCGCTGGCGCTTCGCTGCCGTAGCCCTGCGGCTCATCTTCCGGCGGCGGCGCGGCCTCGCCGCCTTCCGTGCCAGCGCCATAGCCGCCAGATGAGCCATAGCCCCCCGCATCGCTGCCGGAAGACTCGCCAGCAGGCGCATCGCCATAGCCGCCCTCGCTGCCGTAGCCGCCCGCGCCTTCTCCGCCATGGCTTTCATCAGCCGCATCGCCGTAGCCGCCGGAAGGCTGCTCCAGGTCTTGCAGCATCTGCTGGCCAATGGCGTCCAGATCCACCTCCGCCTTGGCTTCCAGGCTGCCCGTGACCAGCTGCGGAAAGGCGATGAGCACGCCCACCATGAACAGCTGGATCAGCAGGAAGGGAATGGCGCCCTTGTAAATCTGCATCGTCGTCACCGGCTGCATGAGCTGGCCCGTGACGCGGTCCACATAGGGACTGGCAGGCGCCACGGAGCGCAGGAAAAACAGCGCGAAGCCGAAAGGCGGATGCAGGAACGAAGTCTGCATGTTCACCGCCAGCAGCACGCCGAACCACACCAGGTCAATGCCCAGCTTCTCGGCCACTGGCGCCAGCAGCGGCACGACGATGAAAGACAGCTCGAAATAGTCCAGAAAGAACGCGAGGAAGAACACCATCACGTTCACCAGAATCAGAAAGCCCGCCGGGCCGCCTGGCAAGTCGCTGAGCAGGCGTTCCACCCACAGCGGGCCGTCCGCCGCCTGGAACACCAGGCTGAAGATGGTGGCGCCAATGAGAATGAACATGGCAAACGAGGCCAGCTTGGTCGTGGCCGCCAGCGCCTGCCTGAGCAGCGCCCAGTCCAGCCGCCTGCGCGCAAAGCCCATGACCAGCGCGCCCACCGCGCCCATCGCTCCGCCCTCCGTGGGCGTGGCCACGCCCAGGAAGATGGTGCCCAGCACTAAAAAGATGAGCAGCAGCGGCGGAATGAGCACGAACGTCACCCGCTCGGCCAGGCGCGAAAGCAGCCCCAGCTTCAGCCCCCGGTTGATGAGGGCGATGAGCAGCGCCAGCGCCACGCCGCCGCAGGCGGCCACCACGATTTTTTCGTCGGTGGGCACGCTCTGCACCGTACGGCCCAGCCACCAGGTGTGCACGGCGGCCATGTTCTGCGCCAGCACAGTGGCCGTGCCAATAGAAAGCGCCATCACCGCCGTCAGCGAGGCATAGCCGCTGCTGCCGTTGGCCTCGCGGAACGTGCGCGCCTGCGGCGGCAGCGCGGGCACGCAGGCCGGACGGAATATCGCCAAAAGCACCACATACAGCACATACAGCCCCACCAGCATGAAAGCGGGCGTGAACGCGCCCTTGTACATGTCGCCCACGCTGCGGCCCACCTGATCGGCCATGATGATGAGCACGAGCGAGGGCGGAATGATCTGCGCCAGCGTGCCCGAAGCGGCAATGGCGCCAGCCGCCAGCGGCCGGTCATAGCCGTAGCGCAGCATGATGGGCAGCGAGATCAGCCCCATTGAAATGACCGAAGCCGCCACCACGCCCGTGGTGGCCGCCAGCAGCGCCCCCACAAAGATGACGGCCAGCGCCAGCCCGCCGCGCAGCGGGCCGAACACCTGGCCCACCGTCTCCAGCAAATCTTCAGCCATGCCGCTGCGCTCCAGCACCAGCCCCATCAGCGTGAAAAAGGGCACGGCCAGCAGCGTGTCGTTGGACATGATGCCGATCAGCCGCTGCGGCAGCCAGGCCAGCACGCTGGGCGGAAACACATCCAGCTGCACGCCCACGAAGGCAAAAAACAGCCCGCACGCGCCCAGGCTGAACGCCACCGGAAAGCCCAGCAGCAAAAACACGATCAGCCCCGCGAACATGACCGGGGCGAAATTGGCCACCACGAATTCCATTGCCTGTGCCCCCGCTTCAGCCCGCGCTTTTCTCTGGTGCGGCAGCCTGCGCCGCCTCCCGCTCGGCACGCAGCGCCTCGGCCAGCGCCTGCGCGTCCTGCGCGTCGCTCATGCGGCCCATCGGGTCAGGCCCCTGCCCGCGCAAAAAGGCAATGCGCTTGATCAGCTCCGACCAGCCTTGCAGCAGCAGTAGCGCAAACGACACCGGCAGCGCCGCCCACACCGGCCAGCGCACCAGCCCGCCCGTGTTGGCCGACATCTCGCCCGTCTGAAACTTGTCGGCCAGCACCGGCACGCTCAAGTAGATGACCGCCAGACAAATCGGCGTGAGAAACAGCGCGAAGCCCGCCACATCAATCCACGCCTGCGCGCGCCTTGAAAAGCGGCTGCTGAGCACATCAATGCGCACATGCTCGCGATGCAGCAGCGTATAGCCCGCCGCCAGCAAAAACGACCAGGCAAACAAATACCACTGCACTTCCAGCAGCGCGTTGGAACTCACGCCAAACACCTTGCGCACCGCCGCATTGCCCGCGCTGATGAGCGTGGCACCCAGAATCAGCCAGATCACATATTTGCCAACCAGCCCGTTCAGCCAGTCCACCGCCCGCGAGAATTTCAAAAGCGCCTGCATGAGCAAATCCGCAAAAAAATGCGCGAAAAAAAGCGGGAATGTTATCGGCAAACAGCAAACCGTTACCGCATGTCAGAAACCGCGCTCCCGCGCCCATGCCCGCCAGCGCGGCTGGCAAATGGAAAAGGGCAGCAGCCAGATTGCAGCAAAAATAGGAGCGGATTCAGGTGCATGAAAAACGGCATATGCGCCCATTCCACTAGGACCTCATGCTATGGGTTCGGAAGCGAAACCGGCTTGCTTTTCTCAGTTTGTCGCCCCCACGGCCAGATCCTGGACAGGCCCGGAAACGGATGGCGTGCGAGAAGACGTGCGAAGCCGCTCAATCTGCGCCCGTCTGCAGGCCGGCCGGATGGCGCAGGCAAAAGCTGCCTGGACAGGCGGCCAGCCATTGCAGGCGGAAGGCAACAAAGAGGACGGCAAAGAAGGCAGCGAGCGCGCCCGTTATTGAGCGCCAGCCGCAGGCGGGCCGGCTGAGGCATCGCCAGCAGGCGGAACCTGGCCCTGCGAGGCCAGATGGGCCTTGATGGCCTGCGCCGCCTCGGCCACCAGCGCGGGGCCTTTGTAGATCAGGCCGGTGTACAGCTGCACGGCGTCTGCGCCCGCTTCAATCTTGGCCACGGCATCTTCCCCGCTCAGGATGCCGCCCGCGCCAATGATGGGAAAGCCCGCGCCCAGCGCTGCGCGCAGCTGGCGGATGACGCGGCAGCTGGCCTCGCGCACGGGCGCGCCCGAGAGGCCGCCCGCTTCCTGCGCGTGGGGCAGGCTCTGCACGGCCTCGCGCGAGAGCGTGGTGTTGGTGGCAATCACGCCATCCATGCCGTGCTCCAGCAGCGCGGCGGCGATGGACTGCACTTGCGCCTCGTCCAGATCAGGCGCGATCTTCAGAAAAAGCGGCACGTGGCGGCCATGCGCATCGGCCAGCTCGCGCTGGCGCGCCTTGAGCGCCGCCAGCAGCGCGGCCAGCGCCTCATCGGCCTGCAAGTCGCGCAGGTTCCGGGTGTTGGGGCTGGAAATGTTCACTGCCACGTAGTCGGCATGCGGATACACGGCGGCCAGGCACATCAGATAGTCGTCTTGCGCCCGCTCCATTGGCGTGGCGGCGTTCTTGCCGATGTTCAGGCCCAGCGCCATGCGCGGCGCGCCCTTGGCGGCGCTTTGCCGCTGTTCGGCAAAGCGCGACGTGCACACGTGCGTCACGAAAGCGGCCACGCCCTCATTGTTGAAGCCCATGCGGTTGATGAGCGCCTGCGCCGCTGGCAGCCTGAACAGGCGCGGCCTGGGATTGCCCGGCTGCGCCAGCGGCGTGACGGTGCCCGCTTCCACAAAGCCAAAGCCCATGGCCGCCAGCGCGTCAATGCAGCGGGCGTTCTTGTCCAGCCCCGCCGCCAGGCCCACGCGGTTGGGCAGCGTCAGGCCCGCCAGCGTCACGGGGTCTTGCACGCGCGGCTGCCGCCACAGAAGCTGCCAGAAGGTGTTCTGCGTGCGCTCCAGCGCCGCCAGCGTTTTCTCGTGGGCCGCCTCGGCGTCCATGCAGAACAGAGCAGAACGGATCAGGCCATAAGGCAAAAAAGGCATTTTGGATAATCAGAAAACATTAAGAAACTGTTCAGAGCTTGGCCGTGGATGCAGAAAGTGCGGACTCGGGCGGTCTGCGGCGTTGCGAATCCTTGCTAGACCACAAGGCCTGTCCGTCTGCGGTTTGTGCCTTGCAGCCCATCCCGATTTCGCGCTTTCGCCCCTCACGGCCAGACTTTGAACGTGCTCTGATAAACGGCACATTTTCCCAAAATGACACAGGATGAATTGAAAACCCTCGTCGGCCAGGCCGCCCTGCAATACGTGCCCGCGGGCGCGCTCATCGGCGTGGGCACCGGCTCCACCGTGAACAAATTCATCGCCGCCCTTTCCGCAGCCCATGCCGCCATTCGCGCCGTCTCCAGCTCCGAAGCCAGCACGGCCTTGCTGCGCGCGGCGGGCATTGCCGTCGTGCCGCTGGAGCAGGCCGGCGAGCTGGCCGTGTACATCGACGGCGCGGACGAAATCGACCCGCACGGCCACATGCTCAAAGGCGGCGGCGGCGCCCTCACGCGCGAAAAAATCGTGGCCGCGCAAGCCAGGCGCTTCATCTGCATTGCCGATGCTTCCAAGCAGGTGGACACGCTGGGGCGCTTTCCCCTGCCGGTGGAAATCATCCCCATGGCCGCCGCGCGCCTGGCCCGCCAGTTCGCCGCCCTGGGCGGCCAGGCCGCGCTGCGCATGAGTGGCGGCCAGCCCTACGTGACCGACAACGGCCTGCACATCCTGGACGTGCGGGGCCTGCGCATCACCGACCCGCTGGCCTTTGAAAACGAAACCAGCCAGTGGCCCGGCGTGGTCACCGTCGGCGTGTTCGCCCGCCAAAAGGCCAGCTGCTGCCTGCTCGCCACGCAGCAGGGCGTGCGTACCTTGCAGTTTGATTGAGCGCTCTGCCCATAGCCTGCCCGTGAAGAGCAGCGGCCAAAGGGTGTGGCAAAGGGCGGCAAAGCGCTGCTGCGCGGGTCAGGTTGTCAATGTTGAAGCCCGCCTGCCAAGCTGTTCGGGGTTGGCGCGGGCATGAGCGATCAGACCGGCCGCGCTGGCAATCTTCAGCCGCCAGGCGACCCCGGCATTCATCACCCGCACATTGGGCGTGCAGGCCACGGCGGTCATGCCGATGTTGCCGCCTGTGCCTGTCATGGCTTTCCACCCAGCCCGTTACAGGCGGGCTGGGCGGGCTTGAGAGACTGTTCTCAAAACCTAGATTGATAGCACTTCATATGCCTAAACGATATGAACGACGAGCAGTGGCAAGCGCTTGTCGGGAAGAACAAAAAAGCATCCTGTCAGCACAGCACTCGAGACATGATCCATGCCATCTCCCATGTGCAAGCTACTGCTGCCAGTGGCGTGCTTACCCAAGACTGCCCGCAATGAGAACAGATCTGCAACACCTTCAGCCACTGACGTGACACCCACACGGCTTAATCAGCTTGATTCTGGTTTGTCCAATGTAGCGGCGCGTGGAGAAGGGAGTCGCCCTATCCCTCCCGTGGCTCCTATTCTGGAAAATGAACGTTTTTATGACGCCGCCGATTTGTATGGAGTGTCTGGCAGGCCTTCTGCTGATAATATCCAGCAGGATCGTATTGGATATTGCTTTTCATTGCTAATGCTGGAGCTGTAGCCGACCGGTCTCCAGATCAAATCCAGAGTTCTATTTCCTATAGCTATGAAACTGACAATTTTAGTGTAGAGTTTTGACTTGGCAATGGCAAATTTGACACGCCTGTATGGCTGTCTATAATTGAAGTTACCTACGTTAAATTAGGAGGAGGCGCCTTGGAAGAGGGATATAGACGAAGGTGGCAAGGCAAGAGAAGCCATGCAGACGATCACAGGGGCGCGAGGTGATGGTATTTCTCGAGATCAAGCGTTTGCAATAGGGAAACCAAGAGTATTGAAGCGCGTGTCAGGCAAGCCTTGCAAGAAGGGCGCCCTGTTACTTTGCCAACAGACCTGGAATATATATCCAATTGGTTTTTCGTCGCTTATTTTGTGACAAGAACGCTCCACAGGATGATTTGGTGGATAACCATGTCTATGTGGTGGATGGAGTTCGTTTTGATCAAAATGACGAGGCTGTATTTCGTTTGCGGAATCCTTGGCAACGCAATAATTCGAGTCTTGTGAATGAAAATATACTGGTTGACAGTAGTGATTCTTTTGTTGAATGAGAATGAGAAATATGATAGGAGGACGGGGATTGAATATATCGATATGGGGTTGAAATGAATTGGTTGAAGAAATTTCTACGCAATGCTGGCGTGATGACTTGTTTATTTTTGGGTGCAGCAATCTGGGCAGCAGATATCGATACCATGTCAAATCCACCTCCCTTTTCTTTTCTGCAAGAGTCTGACGCGAGCCATTTTTCGGAAGCAGCCAGTCGTCTGGAAGATGAAGCAATGGCCTTTTTGGGCCACGCCTATGCCATCAAATCGCGCCGTTTTTTCTTGACCCCCGGCACTTGGGTGGCCTATGTCAAGCAGGCAGACGCTGCGGCCAGCGACTGGAACGGTACCCGACAGGAAATTAAGGGCCGCCGCGTAGGCAAAGACTTGCTGGAGCTTTGGCTGGATGGCAAAGGCCAGCGGGCCGAAGCCCTTGCCATGAGCGAGCAGCCGATTGATGAGAAAGGGCGCTATTTGCTGGGCTATTTCACCTTATCGCCTCTGGCTGGGCGCTGAGGGTCTGTTTTGTAATCTGCCCGTGGGCGTTGCAAACGCCTCGTCGGGCAGCAAACGGACAGTAAAGTCCATCAGCGGTTTGCACCTACCTTGCAGATAGCCCTGATCTGCGCTTTTGCCTCTCGCGGCCAGGCCATAAACGGAGTTTGAACGCAGAAGGGCTGGCGCGTGTCAGGGCTATTTCAGGCGTTGGTGCTAGCATCCCGCGCTTGTCTGCCGGGGCGGCGGTTCAGTTGAATCCGCCGCCCCTTTTTCGTTTCATCCCACTTCAAAGGCAAGGTCACATCATGAGCAAGACGTCGCTGGACAAAAGCAAGATCAAATTCCTGTTGCTCGAAGGCATACACCCTTCGGCGGTGGAGGTGCTCAAGAACGCTGGCTACACCAATGTGGAGACGCTGCCGGGCGCGCTGCAAGGCGATGAGCTGAAAGAAAAGATCGCCGATGCGCACTTTGTGGGCCTGCGCTCGCGCACGCAACTGAACGCCGAGGCGCTGGCGGCGGCGCAAAAACTGGTGGCCGTGGGCGCGTTTTGCATAGGCACCAACCAGATTGATCTGGAGGCGGCGCGCCACAAGGGTGTGGCGGTGTTCAACGCGCCTTATTCCAACACGCGCTCGGTGGCCGAGCTGGTGCTGGCCGAGGCCATCTTGCTGCTGCGCGGCATTCCCGAAAAAAACGCGGCGGCGCATCGCGGCGGCTGGATGAAATCGGCCACGAATTCGTATGAAGCGCGCGGCAAAACACTGGGCATCGTGGGCTACGGCTCCATTGGCTCGCAGCTTTCGGTGCTGGCCGAGTCGCTGGGCATGAACGTGCTGTTTTATGACGTGGTGGCCAAGCTGCCGCTGGGCAATGCGCAGCAAGTGGGCAATCTGCACGATTTGCTGGGCCAGTGCGACATCGTTTCGCTGCATGTGCCTGACCTGCCTTCCACGCGCTGGATGATTGGCGCCAAGGAGATTGCGGCGCTCAAGCCGGGCGCCATTTTCATCAATGCCTCGCGCGGCACGGTGGTGGAAATTGAGCCGCTGGCGCAGGCCATCAAGTCGGGCAGGCTGCTGGGCGCGGCGGTTGATGTGTTTCCGTCCGAGCCGAAGTCCAACAAGGACGAATTCCAGTCGCCCCTGCGCGGGCTGGACAATGTGCTGCTGACGCCGCACATTGGCGGCTCCACGATGGAAGCGCAGGCCAATATCGGCCTGGAAGTGGCCGAAAAGCTGGTGAAGTATTCGGACAACGGCTCGACCATCACCTCGGTGAACTTCCCCGAAGTGGCGCTGCCCGAGCACCCGGGGCGCGACCGCATCTTGCATGTGCACAAGAACGTGCCGGGCGTGATGTCGGCCATCAACCAGGTTTTCTCCGACGCGAAGATCAACGTGGCCGCCCAGTACCTGCAAACGGATGACGCGCTGGGCTACGTGGTGATTGACACGGACGCGGGCGCTTCCGCCAGCGTGATTGACAAGCTGCGCGCCGTGCCGGGCACGATGCGCGTGCGCGTGCTGTTCTGATCCGGCCTGCGCGCCTTGCCCCCGCGAGCTGCCCGCGCCTGTTTCGCCCTGGCGCGGGCAGTTTGTTTTTTGGCGCATGGCGGGCGGAAACAGGGCGCGGCGGCCAGGCGGGTTCCAGCGTTCAGAAGCGCCTGAAAACGTCCCAAAGCCCGCCAGCGCCCGCCAGTCCGGCGCAAGCCGCTCTCTTTTCCGCAGCGCCGGTCGCTTTGGCCCGCCAGCGCGTTCTTTTTCTTTCACGCTTCGCTCTTTCCATCACGGCCATGCCATCCGCCCCGCTTCCCCCTTTCATCGCCCCTGTGCCTTTGCCCAAGGCCGTGCGGCTGCTCAATCACGGCCCCACGGTGCTGGTGTCTGCGCGCAGCGGCGGCCGGCAGAACGTGATGGCCGCCGCCTGGGCCTGCGTGCTGGACTTTGACAAGCTCTCCGTGGTGATTGACAAAGGCGCGGCCACGCGCGCGCTCATTGAAGAAAGCGGCCACTTCGTCATTCAGGTGCCCACGGCGGCGCAGGCGCCGCTGGTGCGCTGGCTGGGCACGCACAGCCTGCATGCAGACGCGCAAAAGCTCGCCCACTCCGGCGCGCGGCTGTTTGATTTGCCTGGCTGCCCCGCGCCGCTGGTGGCGGGCTGCTCGGCCTGGCTGGCGTGCCGCGTGCTGCCGGAAAAGCGCAACGAGCTGCTGTATGACCTGTTCATGGGCGAAATCACGGCGGCCTGGGCGGATGAGCGCGCCTTTCGCCAGGGCCGCTGGCAATTTGAAAGCGCGCCCGAGTGGCGCAGCCTGCACTATGTGGCGGGCGGGCAGTTCTACGCCACGGGCGCATCCATCCAGACGGAGCCGGTTGATGACAGCGACTGATGCCATGACCGGCGGCCTGCCCGAAGTCAGCATTTCGGAAGATGGCCCGGTGCGCCACCTGCACCTGGGCACGCCCTGGGTGCAGGGCAGCATGAACCTGCGCCAGCCCTACGCGCTGGAGCTGGAATACGTGCAGCGCATGATGGGCTGGATGCTGCTCGCGCCCGATCTGGATGACGCCGTGCAAGGCCACGCCATGCAGCTGGGCCTGGGCGCAGGCGCGCTCACCAAGTTCTGCTGCAAGCAGGTGGGCATGTGCACCACGGCCATCGAGCTGAACCCGCAAGTGCTGGCCGTGTGCCGCCACTGGTTTCGCCTGCCGGAAGACGGCCCCACCTTGCGCGTGGTGCTGGCTGATGCCGCCGAGGAAATCCGCCGCGAAGAGTGGCTGGGCACGGTGGACGCGCTGCAAGTCGATTTGTATGACCACGAAGCCGCCGCTCCCGTGCTGGACAGCGCCGCCTTCTATGCCGACTGCCGCCGCCTGCTCACCGCCCACGGCGTGATGAGCGTGAACCTGTTTGGCCGCTCATCCAGCTACACGCGCAGCCTGGCGCGCATGGGCGAAGCCTTTGGCGCGCGCGCCCTCTGGGCCTTCAAGCCCACGCGCGAGGGCAACACCGTGGTGCTGGCCGAGCGCGCGCCCACACGCCCCGCGCGCGAGGCGCTGGCCGCGCGCGCCGAAGAAATCCGCCAGCGCTGGGGGCTGCCCGCGCCGCAGTGGCTCAAGTGGCTCAAGCCGGTGGAGAAGTAAGCTGCTGGCCTTGCTGGCAGGCGCGCATGGCTGGAGCGCGCCTTTTTTCGCTCCTTGATTGATAGCATGATGTCCTAGTAGATATTGCGCGAAAGCCGTTTTTGGACCCCTTGAATTTGCTCCTCTTTCTGCGAACCTGCCCAAAGCCTGCCTGCGGATGCGAAAAGCGCGGAGCCGGGCGCTCGCGGGCCTTGCAAGCCTCCAGCAGGCGGCAAGGCCCGTCTGCGGATTGCGCTTTGCAGCCCATCCCGATCCGCCGATCCGCCCGATCCGCCGCCCTTTGCGGCCAGATGCTGAACAGACTCTGATGCCCGCGCCGCGCGTTTTGCCCTGCCCATTGCCATGACCACCCCGCCGCCCGTTCCTCACGCACACCGCCATCACCACGCCCCGCACGCTTTTGCCGCCGCGCCAGACCCCGAGTACTACAGCGGCCCGCTGCAATGGCGCCACCTCATCGAGTGGATGCGCCAGGACGGCGTGATCACCAACGAAGAAGCCGAGCGCACCGTGGCCCGCATCGGCCAGGCCGAAAGCTCGCAGCACGCGCTGGTGCGCCTGGCCGCCATTGGCGTGACCGACGCGCAGGGCAACGTGATGGACGTGGAGCGCCTGACCGAATACCTGGCCGGGCGCGCGCGCCTGGGCTACCTGCGCATTGACCCGCTCAAGGTGGAAGTCGGCAAAGTGGCCGAAACCATGAGCGCCGCCTACGCCGAGCGCCACAAGGTGCTGCCCGTGCAGGTGACCAGCGGCGAAGTGGTGGTGGCCACCAGCGAGCCGTTCATCACCGACTGGGTGGCCGAAGTGGAGCGCCAGAGCAAGCGCATGGTGCGCCGCGTGGTGGCCAACCCGGCGGACATCCGCCGCTACACGGCTGAATTCTTCGCGCTGGCCAAAACCGTGCGCGCCGTGCAAAAGTCCAGCGGCGGCGTCTCGGCCACCGCCAGCTTCGAGCAGCTGGTGGAGCTGGGCCGCAGCAACAAGCAGCTCGACGCCAACGACCAGGGTGTGGTGCAGGTGGTGGACTGGCTGTGGCAATACGCCTTTGACCAGCGCGCCAGCGACATTCACCTGGAGCCAAGGCGCGACCAGGGCGTGATCCGCTTTCGCATCGACGGCGTGCTGCACCCCGTCTATCAGGCCCCGCTGGCCGTGCTGGCCGCCATGACCGCGCGCATCAAGCTGCTGGGCCGCATGGACGTGGTGGAAAAGCGCCGCCCGCTGGACGGCCGCATCAAAACCCGCAACCCCGCCGGGCAGGAAGTGGAAATGCGCCTCTCAACCCTGCCCACCGCCTTTGGCGAAAAGCTGGTGATGCGCATCTTCGACCCCGAATCGGCCTCCAAGTCGCTCGAAGCCCTGGGCTTTGCCCGCTACGACGCCGCCCGCTGGGAGGCGCTCATCGCCCGCCCCTACGGCATCATCCTCGTCACCGGCCCCACCGGCAGCGGCAAAACCACCACGCTGTATTCCACCCTCAAGCGCGTGGCCACTGAAGAAGTGAACGTCAGCACCATTGAAGACCCCATCGAAATGATCGAACCGGCCTTCAACCAGACGCAAGTGCAGCCGGCCATCGACTTCAGCTTTGCCGAGGGCCTGCGCGCGCTCATGCGGCAAGACCCGGACATCATCATGATTGGCGAAATCCGCGACCTGGAAACCGCCGAAATGGCCGTGCAGGCCGCCCTCACCGGCCACCTGGTGTTCAGCACCTTGCACACCAACGACGCCCCCAGCGCCCTCACCCGCCTGATGGAGCTGGGCGTGCCGGCCTACCTGCTCAGCGCCACCATCCTGGGCGTGCTGGCGCAGCGCCTGGTGCGCACCCTCTGCCCGCTGTGCCGCCAGCCCAATGAAGACCCGCACGCCGTCGAACTGCTCAAGGAAGCCATCCGCCCCTGGAAACTCAACGCCGAGCCGCACCTGTACAAGCCCGTAGGCTGCGTGGAGTGCCGCATGACCGGCTTCAAGGGCCGCCTGGGCCTGCACGAGCTGCTCACCGTCAGCGAGGAATTCCAGGCCAAGGTGCAGCACGGCGGCGTCCTTGCCGAGCTGCGCAAGCAGGCCGTGGCCGACGGCATGCGCCCCCTGCGCCTGGCCGGCGCCCTGCGCGTGGCCGAAGGCGTGACCACACTGGAAGAAGTGATGGCCGCCACGCCGCCCCTGAGCCAATAATCAAGGCGGGCGGCGAGCCAGCGGGGCAGGCCCCGCGCTCGCGTCCCGCTTCCATCACGAACCAACCGCCTTGAAAAACCGGCCCCGGCGGCCACATCATCCCGCCATGAACACACCAGACGCATCCCACGCCTCTTCTTCCTTTTCCATTCCCCAGCCCCAGGCCGTCACGGCTGGAGCGGGCGGCGCAGCGCACTATGTCGTGCTGAACATCGCCCCCGGCGAAGAAGCCGAAAACGCCGTGCGCGCCTTTTTCGGCAACGCCGCCGGACTGCGCCGCAGCGTGGGCCACCGCGACGATGCGCGCCAGCTCAATCTGGTGGTGGGCATCGGCTCCGACGCCTGGGACCGCCTCTTCGGCAGCCCCCGCCCCGCGCATTTGCACCCCTTCAAGGAACTGCGCGGCGCCAAGCACCACGCCCCCGCCACGCCCGGCGACTTGCTTTTGCACGTGCGCGCCGACACGGTGGACATGTGCCAGGAGCTGGTCATGCAGGCCATGCGCGCGCTCGATGGCGCCGTGCAGCCCGTGGACGAAGTGCACGGCTTTCGCTACTTTGACGCGCGCTCGATGGTGGGCTTTGTGGACGGCACCGAAAACCCCGAAGGGCAGGAAGCCTTCGAGGCCACCGTCATCGGCGAAGAAGACCCGGACTTTGCCGGCGGCAGCTACGTCATCGTGCAGAAATACCTGCACGACATGAAGGCGTGGAATGCCCTGACGACCGAAGAGCAAGAGCGCGTGATGGGCCGCACCAAGGCCGACGACATCGAGCTGCCCGACGAAGTCAAGCCCGCCAATTCGCACGTGGCGCTGAACGTGGTGGAGGACGAAGACGGCAACGAAATGGCCATCCTGCGCGGCAACCTGCCCTTTGCCACGCCCTCGCGCGGCGAATACGGCACCTACTTCATCGGCTACGCGCGCAACCCGGCCGTGACCGAGCTGATGCTGACCAACATGTTCATTGGCCGCCCCGAAGGCAACTACGACCGCCTGCTCGACTACAGCACCGCCGTCACCGGCACGCTCTTTTTCGTGCCCTCCGAACCCCTGCTGGAAGCCCTGGCCGAAGGCAACCCGCTGGCAGATGAAGCCAGCGCCGGTGACGCCGCCGCAGCGCCTGCTGATGCCGCCGCTGCCGCCGATACCGCCGCCAGCGGCGCGCTCGCCATCGGCTCGCTCAAAGGCCAGCCGCAAGAGCCGCCGCCCGCCCGGAAACGCGGCTGAAGCCGCCCCGCTTTTTTCCATTCACTCCACCCAAAGGAACCCATGCCATGAACAACCTTCACCGCGAACTCGCCCCCATCTCCAGCGCCGCCTGGGCGCAGATTGAAGAAGAAGTCGCCCGCACCTTCCGCCGCAACCTGGCGGGCCGCCGCGTGGTGGACGTCATCCAGCCCGAATCCGGCGCGCAGTGCCCGGCCGTGGGCACCGGCCACCTGGCCGCGCTCAAATCGCCGCAAGAAGGCGTTATCGCCCGCCAGCGCCAGGTCATGCCCATGATCGAGCTGCGCGTACCCTTTGAACTCTCGCGCGAAGCCATCGACGACGTGGAGCGCGGCTCGCAAGACTCCGACTGGCAGCCCGCCAAAGACGCCGCCGAACAACTGGCCTACGCCGAAGACCGCGCCATCTTCCTGGGCTACAAGGCAGCGGGCATCACCGGCATCAGCGAAGGCAGCTCCAACCCCGTGCTCGCGCTGCCCGCGCAAGCCGCCCAGTTCCCTGACACCACCGCTGCCGCGCTCAAGCAGCTCAAGCTCGCGGGCGTGGACGGCCCCTACACCGCCGTGCTCGGCGCCGACACCTACACCGCCTTGCAAGAAGCCAACGAGCAGGGCTACCCCGTGCTCAACCACATCCAGCGCCTGGTGGGCGGCATGGACAACATCGTGTGGGCGCCCGCCATCGAAGGCGCCTATCTGGTTTCCACGCGCGGGGGCGACTTCTCCCTGCACCTGGCGCGCGATGTCTCCATCGGCTACCTCAGCCACACCGAAAGCGCCGTGCGCCTGTATCTGGAAGAGGTCTTCACCTTCCAGCTGCTCACCGCCGAAGCCGCCGTGGCAGCGCTCAAGAAGTAAAGACGGGCGGCCCGCGCGGTCAAGGAGCAAGGCCGCGCTCTCAAAGCCCATTCGTGACCTGGCCGATCAGGCCCCCGGCTGGGGCCGCCTGTCTGAAGCCTCAAAAAAAGAAGCAAATTCAGACGGCGAAAAATGGCTCTCGCGCTCATTGCACCAAAAAACGATCCCTAAATCGGGCTGAATAGCCAAATTCCCTCATGTACCCAATGACATGAGCGGTATGCAGTGGCATGTGCTGGCCAAACATTTTGCTGAAATGAGCAAAATGACTTGTATTTGGCGCAAGACCAGACTTTGGGAATGATTTTTTAGGACGGTCTTTTAAAGCGCCAGCGTGCGCATGGGCAGCGGCGCGGCGCCGTGGTTCAGCGGGCCATTGCCGTGCCCTGTGCGCACGACTGCGCCAGCGGCAATGGCCTGGTGCACGAAATCGCAGCCGGCCTGCACGGCTTCTGCCAGCGGCTGGCCCTGGGCCAGAAAGGCCGCGATGGCCGATGACAGGGTGCAGCCCGCGCCGTGCAGGTTGCGCGTGGCAACGCGCGGGTGGCTGATGAGCAGGGGCGGCTGGCCGCTGGCGGTGAAAAGCAGGTCGTGCACGGCTTCGTTTGCGCCCAAATGCCCGCCTTTGAGCAGCACGGCCTTAGCGCCCAGGGCCAGCAGGGCCTGGCCTGCCGCGTGCATGGCGGACACGTCGGCGGGCGCGTCCGCCACGGGGCGGCCCAGCAGCATGGCGGCTTCGTCCAGGTTGGGGGTGATGACTTCGGCCAGCGGGAACAGCTCGCGCACCAGGGCCGCCACGGCGGGCGGCTCAATCAGCGGCGAGCCGGCGTTGGAGACCATGACGGGATCGAGCACCACATGCGCCAGCGCGTGCTGGCGGATGGCGGCGGCCACGGCCTGCACGGTTTCCACGGAGTGCAGCATGCCGACTTTGGTGGCGTGCGCGCCGATGTCGCTGACGACGGCATCAATTTGCGCGGTGAGGATGGCCGTGGGCGCGGCGTGGATGGCCGTGACGCCGCAGGTGTTTTGCGCCGTCAGCGCCGTGAGCGCGCTCATGCCGTAGCAGCCCAGCGCGGCGAAGGTTTTGAGATCGGCCTGGATGCCCGCGCCGCCGCCGCTGTCAGAGCCGGCGATGGTGAGGACGCGGATGTATTGGCGATCGGGTTGGGTGTTCATGGCAGGGCAGGGCGGATACGGAAAAACCGCCCAAAGGCGGTTTTTGGTCAAAAAAGAGGAGCGAATTCAGGTACTTAAAAAGCGTTTTGTCGCTTTGTTTACGGGGAGATCATGCTATTGGAAAAGGAGCGAAAGCGGCCAGCGGGCGGATGGTGCGCTGGCCGCCGTGTTTCGCGTGGCGCTTCAGCCTTTTTTGCGCATGTCGCCCGTTTGCACAAAGCGCTGGTGCCACGAGAGCGACTCTTGCAGCAGGTGTGGCGTGTGTTTGCCGGGCGCGCCGCCAGCCAGGGCGCGGTCCAGGTAGTCGGTGAGCGCGTCGCGGTAGTCGGGGTGGGCGCATTTTTCAATCACGCGGCGCGCGCGCGGCACGGGCGCCAGGCCGCGCAGATCGGCCAGGCCCTGCTCGGTGACGATGACTTGCACGTCGTGCTCGGTGTGGTCGGTGTGCGAGACCATGGGCACGATGCACGAGATGGCGCCGCCCTTGGCCGTGGAGGGCGACATGAAGAAGGAGATGTAGGCGTTGCGGGCGAAGTCGCCCGAGCCGCCAATGCCGTTCATGACGGTGCTGCCCATGAGGTGCGTGCTGTTCACGTTGCCGTAGATGTCGGCTTCGATCATGGCGTTCATGGCGAGCATGCCCATGCGGCGGATCAGCTCCGGGTGGTTGCTGATTTCTTGCGGGCGCAGCAGAACGCGGCCACGGAATTCGTCCAGGTGCGTGGTGAAGTACTGCGTGGCCTCGGGGCTGAGCGACAGCGCCGTGGCCGAGGCGAAGGTGAGCTTGCCGGACTTGATCATCTCCAGCATGCCGTCTTGCAGCACCTCGGTGTAGGCGGTCATGTTGTTGAAGGGGCTTTCGTTCAGGCCCGCCAGCACGGCATTGGCGATGTTGCCCACGCCCGATTGCAGCGGCAGCAAGTTGGCGGGCAGGCGGCCCGCCTTCACTTCGTGCTGGAAGAAGTCAATCATGTGCTGCGCAATGAGGCGCGAGTTTTCATCGGGCGGCGAGAAGGGCGAATTGCGGTCGTGCGCGTCGGTCTGCACGATGGCGATGATTTTTTCCGGATCGCAGTGCAGGTACGGCTCGCCAATGCGGTCATGCGGCGCGGTCAGCATGATGGGCTGGCGGTGCGGGGGCAGGCGCGTGCCGTAGTAGATGTCGTGCATGCCTTCCAGGCCTGTGCTCTGCCAGTGGTTCACTTCCAGAATCACGTGGTCGGCAATGTCCAGCCAGGTTTTGTTGTTGCCGACAGACGTGGTGGGAATCAGGCGGCCATCGGGCAGGATGCCTGCCACTTCAATTACGGCCACGTTCAGGCGGCCAAAAAAGCCGGCCCAGGCCATGGGCGCCACATGCGACAGGTGCATGTCTGAATAGAACATGCCCCCCGCGTTGATTTGGTTGCGCACCGTGGGGTCAGACTGATAGGGCAGCCGCATGCTGATGCCTTCGGCCTTGGCCAGCGCGCCGTCCAGCTCCGGCGCGGTGGAAGCGCCCGTCCACAGGCCCACGCGAAACGGCTTGCCCGCCGCGTGCGCCGCTTCCATTCGCGCGGCCAGCGCCAGGGGCACAGCCTTGGGATAGCCTGAGCCGGTAAAGCCGCTCATGCCCACATTGAAGCCTGGCTGGATCAGCTCCGCCGCCTGCTCGGCCGTCATGATCTTGCTGCGCAAGCCTTCGTGCTGAATGCGGGCCTGGGTTGCTTCGGGGGTAAACGCCTGGGTAGTCATATCCGGGTGCCTCGTGATAGTTAAACAAATAAAAAGGGAAACCGGGAGCGCCTTCCGGCAGGCTGGTCAAGCCAATCGTTGAATGCGTCCGAACGGTGTTTTGAGTGTAGGAGAGACAGCCTGTTTTCCGGCCTTGAAAACAATAGGGTTTTCCCTTCTGTGCAGAGGCTTTGTCCAGCCGTTTAGCGAAGGCATGCGCGCGCCCAGCCACTGCCTTGCACGGACTTTTGCCTTGGAAGCAAATCGGCCGCAAGCCCTAGTGAAATCAGCGCGGGCAGCTATGATTTGCATAGCGCCGCCCACTCTTTTCAGGGCTATCCCTTATGCCCACCCGCAAGCCTGCCGCTGCATAGGCGGCTGAACCGTCCGCCGCCACTGCTCCTGCGTTTTCTGCCCATGCCCAGCGCCAGCATGCCGGCAAGAACACACGGGCAATTTGGATTTGAAAAACTGCACTGCTCGCCGCAAAGACGAACACAGGGCTTCCTTCGTGGCAGCCAGGTGCGCACTACCGCAATGAAGCAACTGCCAAGTATTTCTCGGCAGTTGGGAATCACAAAGAAATTCTGATGGATTGCGTGAAATGCAAGGTAATATCTCAATTCTGTCTGATCATTGAATTGGAGAATAATGATGAAAAAAATTAGTGCAGATGAAATCCTTCAGCGGGGAATTGATCTGATGAAGAAGAAAAGGTTCAAAGAAGCAGAAAATGAGTTTGAAAGCATAAATCAATGCGATACTGTGCAATATTTCAAGGCGCAGTGTTATTTGATTGATATATATATCGTAGAAGAGCAGTGGATCGATGTGATAGAGGTTTCGATGTGGATTCTTGAAAAATACTGTTCTGATATATCCAAAGAAGAAGCAGAAAAGATTCGATTTAAATTGGGTTACTCTTATTTAAGGACTGGAAGATGGAAGAATGCGGTTAATATATTAATCCTCGTTGAAGAGCACGGTTGTAAATTTTATGATGCGGTGCGAATTGGATTGGCTAGTGCTTATATTGAATTGGACCGACCGCAAGAGGCGGTGGAATTATTGCTGCAAGTTTCGGGCGATAACCAAAAACGCTTTGATGAAGCAAGAAATCTGCTCGGGGCATGGTGCTTGCAAAAAGGATTGGGAATACAGGCCATCAAGGCCTTTGAGAGTGTTTCGATTAAAAATTATAGGCTATATCTTGGCTCCAGAATAAGTCTAGGTTTCTTGTATTTCCGGTCCAATCAAAAGAGTAAGGCCATCAAGATATTGAAAAATATCAGTAAAGAAAATGATGCCGATATCTTTGACAAATTATATATTGAGGCAATATTTGAAAGCAATGGATTGTACAAAGAAGCAGTGCAGTGTTGCGAAGATGTGCTTAATGCAGCGAAAGGTGAATCAGATGTTTGCGCTCTTGTTCAATATATTCTTGTAGAGATTCTTGCAAAGAGGGAGGTTTGGGAAGATGAGTTATTAAGGCAGAAAGTAAATGGTTTAATTGAAAATATAATAAGCTTCATGCCTCAATTTGATAAGGATGAAGCTTTTCTTCATCATGCAAATCAGTTAGCAACAGGCAAAATGCATTTGATAAATAATAATTTCACTAAGGCCGAGGATTTATTTAAAAATCAAGAGAACGTTTCTTACCATGACTCGACATGTTTTTTGGAGTTGGCTAGGCTTCTGGGAAAAATTGGGCCGGAAAAAGTGGAGGGAATTAAATGGAATTTAATTGAATTTTTGGGAATAATAGATAAAATTGAAGCTAAATTACTTTGTGCGCAAAATATGAATTATCATGATAATGATGTGCTTGATGCAAGTTTGGAGAATTTCAAGGAGGCTGGTTCTGAAGATGTCAAATTGGAAGATTTCGAGTTTGCCGAATACCATGGTTATGAACATAAATTTGCTCATTATAGCCGTTGCGAGACTGCTTTTAAATTAATTGGCAACTCACAAACGGGTTCACCTTCTGCATTTCGGCTTGGTTCTATTGGCAATGTGAACGACCCTAAGGAGGGTGTTGTCCTAGGGCAATATTTAGGAAAATGTTGTAAGCTGGCTTCAGATATCTTCATTGACAATGAACCTTATGCAACGTTCGTTGGTTGTTTTACATTCAATCACGATAGCTTGAACCAATTCCGCCTTTATGGAAAGGAAAATAATCAGGAGGCGTCAGGCGTGAGTCTGGTTTTCCTAAGCGATTTCTTTGGTCGAAGCAACCGTGCCATGCATATTAATAACCCTATGCGTGTGGACGATCAGGATCACAAGTTGAAAGATGAAGATGATGAAGCAAATGAGATTCTGAAAATGCCAGAGTTTTCAATGAACGCAAGAGGCGACAAAGCAAATAAAGATAAACCAATAAAATACAATCTGTACAGATGTATATATATTGACCCGGAGACAGGCTATCTGTCATTGGCGCGCCGCGATAAGGCGACTTTTTATCAAGAATGCGCCAACAGTATGAATTCGAAAAATTTGGATTCAATCCGAAAAATGGCCGAAGCCCGATGGGAAAATTATTCCAAAATCATAGAACGAAAGGAAAATGGTATTCGTGATTTGATGGGAAAGCTTGCGCGTCTGATTAATGAAATCTATGAGGACGGCGCAAAAGCGAAAGAGTTTGTCGATCGGTTCATGCGGATTGGGTTATTGAAATTGCAATATCTGGTCAAACATGCCGCCTATCAGGAAGAGCAGGAGTGCCGAATGATATATGTTACCGGCTGGAAAGACGAAAAAATTCAGTCCGACTACAAGTTGAAAACCATATATGTGGAATGCGATGGGTCCGTCGTTGAACATTTGGATGGAATCTATTTGTCACCGGGGGCAAAAGATGCCAAGGATCATTTTCGAGTTCTTTTGAGGGACACAGAAATCAAAATCCGGGAATCCAGAAATCCTTTCCGCCATAGATGATGATTTTTGATGTGCCTGCTGCTTTTCCGCCTCGCCATTCTTGGTCGCTGCCATAGCTCCGCCTGCGCCAAACTGGCGGCGCATCTGATCGCACGGCTGCTGCCAGTGGTGTTGATGGAAAGGCCGGGCGCTTTCAAGGCCCGCATGAGGTTTATTTGCTTTGCGCCTTGCAGCCCATTCCGATTGGCTTTTTTGCCTTCGCGGCCAGATTCTTTGAACAGGCTCTCACTGGCGATGTCCGTGGCGCGCTGGCGGCCGCCTTCTGGGCGTGACGGCCCGCACACCTTGCGCGAAGGCCGGGCCCTCTACCTTCAGGCCTGCCAGATCGGCCACATCGCAGCGCAAACTGTGATCTGGTGCGATGAATGCGGGCTGACGGATGGGCTGCGTGAATAATCGCTCCCTCGCGCCTTGTCTGTAAGAGCCTGTTCAAAGTGTTCGTCCACGGAGACAAAAGTGTGGATTCGGGCGGTCTGCGGCCCCCTTGCAGCCAGACTCTGAACAGGTTTCTGAAAACACAAGTGCCCGCTTTTGTTCAACCCATTGCCCCCAAGGAGCCAGCCATGCCCGCCATCCCAGCCGCCGCCCTCGCCTGGTGGGAAAAAACCGTCGAATACGCCTTTCTCCAGCAAGCCTGCCGCAAGTGGGGCGTCAATTTCCTTGCGCCGCTGGGCGTCATCACCTTGCAGGCGGGCGATGAGCCGCCCCGGCAAACCAGCCCCGCCCTGCACTCGGGCGCGTACAAATGGCTGCTCATCGAATTCAGAAAAGACAAGGCCGCTCTTGAAGCCGAAAAAGAGCGCTTCTACGACTACGGCGTTTCCCTCAACGTCATTGAAGACATGGAGCGCGCGGGTGAGCTTCAGAGCCACTTTCATCGCGTGGTCTATGGCAAGCAAAACGCCCAGGGCCGCTTGTGCCTGGGTTCCGCTCCCTACTGGCCCACGCCCCTGGCGCAGCGGGGCAGCAAGGCGGCTTTTCTGGAAAACGGCGTCGGCCTGCCCGCTTTCATCAACTACGTTGAAATCCTCATGCCCATGAAAAAGCCGGGGGAGTGCGGCGCGGCTTCCGCAATCGTTTTCGGCATCCATCGCCACGACCGCACCTGCTTTTGCATGACGCTGGATGAGTTTTTCAGGCAAGTGCGCCTGCTTGCCAGCCCGGTGGAGCTTGAACCCGAACCTGAACTCGAACTCGAACCTGAACCTGAACCTGAACCTGAACCTGAACCTGGCTCTGAACCACCCCAGACGCCAGCCAGCGCGGAAGCTGCGCCTGAGCCTGCGGCGCAGACCATGACGTAGTCGGCCTGATTTGCTCCATCGACTGACAGTTGTAGTCCGCCTTGGGTGCGTTGTTCGCTGACCAGCAGACAGACGGCGAGCCACCACTGCCGCAGAAAGGCCTTGATCGGCGGCGTACGCCGTTGGGCGGCTTGCCAGTCATCGCCCAGAAAGGCCAGCGTGGTGCAAGAGAGTGGGTCGTGACAGACGAACATGGGCACTCCTGACGCGCAAAGCAGGTTGTTGCGGGCAATTCAAAACATTACGCAACAGATAGACAACAATAGAATCTCCAAGGCTGTCCAAAAGAACACGACATTGCGCATCGCGCAGGTTGTTTCAGGCTTGGTTTCTCACGGCGATTTCTTCCATGCGCATTGCCTTTGGCTTGATTGGCCTTCTCATTGCCTTGTTCATCGTGGCCAAACTGGCAGGCCGCTCTGCCCAGGTGCTGACGCAGCCCGTGGCTGTGCCCGGCGCGCCCGCTGCCAGCCAGCCGGCGGGCAACGCGCGGCAGCAGGCGCAGCAGATTCAGCAGCAGGTGCGCCAGCAGTACGAACAGGCCATGCAAGAGATGCAAAAGCAGCGGCAGGCGCTGGAAGAGGCTCAGTGACGAGGCAGGTCTTTTGCGGGAAGCAGAAAGGCCGCCTGCTGGCTTTATTTGCTCCTTGTTTAATAGCAATGTGTCCTAGTGGAATGAGCGCAAGTGCTGTTTTTCACCCCCATTTATTTGCTATGAAAAATGATTGATGCGGAAGCGAAGGGGCGTGATCATCTGGCCTTGTTGATCTGGCTGCGTGGCGGGGCTTGAAGCGCTGTTCAGGCCGGCAGGTTCTTGTAGCCAGAAGACAAACAGCTTTTCAGGGCGCCGCCTGCAATTTGCGCCGTTCGGCGGCCAGGTCGTCTGCGCTCAGGGGCACGTAGCCTTCGGCGCTGCCTTGCTGGCTGGCGACGATGGCCTGGCCTTCGCTGGAGAGGGCGAACAGCAGGTATTGGCGCGCGAGTTCGTCCAGCGGCTGGCGCGCGTAGAACTGCACGTGGTGCGAGAGCGGGTAGCGCCCCTGGCGCACGGATGGCAGATCGGGGCCGTAAAAGGGCTGGCCGGGCTGGGCGGCCAGGGGCAGCGGCCGCACGTTGGCGGCCACGGCGCTGGCGTTCATCCAGCCGATCAGGCCGATGCCGTAGGGGTCTTGCGAGACGGCGCGAATCACGTCTTGCCGCGAGGGCAGCGGTTCGTATTTGACGGAAAAGGGCCGCCCGCCCAGGCGGGCCGTGCGCACGCCGGTGGCAAAGCCGCCGTCATCGCGCAGGCCGTAGGCGTGGATGCGGCGGCTGGCCCAGCCGGGCTGTGTCAGGCCCAGCTGGCCCCAGGTGTTGAGGTCGCCGCCGGGCTGGCCGTCGGTGAAGATGCGGGCCACTTGCGCCATGTCCAGCCCGGCCAGCGGGTTGCTGGCATTGACATAAACGGCGGGCGGCGTTTTGTGCGGCGGGCGCGGGCCGTAGCCGCTGTAGCCGATGCGTACGGCCAGCGGCTCTTGCGAGCCTTGCGCTCCTTGTGATCTTTGCAATTGCCGCCAGGCGGCGCGGTCGCCGGGCCACATGTCGCGCGTCATGGGCGCCAGCAGCGTGGCGTTTGCCGCCAGCGCGGGCATGCCGGTGGATGAGCCTTGCAAGGTGGCGGCAAAGCGCACGTTCGGGTGATGGCGGCTGAAGGCGGCGTTGAGCGCGTCAATGAGCGCCTGCATGCCGTCGTTGCCGATGATGTGAACGCGCCCGTCGGGCAGCACATAGCCGGCCTGCGCGGGCACGCTGACGGGCCGGGGCGCGTAGGCGGGCGCGCCGTTGTCCGCCGGTGACGGGCTGACGGGCGTGGAAGTGGCGCAAGCGGCCAGCAGGCAGCAAGCCAGAAGAGAGCAGGCCAGGCGCAAAGGGTGTGGGCAAGCGGGCATGGGTTGAACCGGAGAGATGGGGGAAAGCGCGAAATCCGAAAGCAAAAGGGGCGCGGCCGGGCGCAGCATCAATCGCCCTTTTGGGCAGCGGGCGCGGCTTCGTCCAGCTTGCGCAATTCGGCCTGCGCCTGTTCGGGCGTGAGCGGCAGGTAGCCGCCAGAGCGCGCCGCCACCAGCGCCTGCCCCTGGGGCGAGAGCAGAAAGCGCAGATAGTCGCGCGCCAGCGGATCGGCGGCCTGGCCGGGCAGCCGCCGCACGTAAACCAGCAGGGGGCGCGCCAGCGGCCAGTCTTGCGCGGTCACTTCTTGCGCCGTGCCTTGCAGCGGCTGGCCGCTGGCCAGGCCCAGCAGCGGCACGGCGCGCACGCCTTCGCGCTGCATGCCCAGCGCGGCCACGGCCACGCCGCCTGCGTTTTGCGCCACGCATTCCAGCAGCGCGGCGCTGTTGCTGCGCTGCTGTGCGTAGGCAGTCAGCGGACGGCCTTGCAGCACGTGCTTTTGCAGCCAGTCGCCAAAGCCCGTGTATTCGGGCGTGGCGCAAATGGCAATGCGCTGCTGGCCTTGCGGCCCCGTTAGCCCCAGCTGGCTCCAGTGCGAAAAATCGCCCAGCGGGTGGCCCGTGGACAGCATGCGCGCCAGCTGCTCCACGCTCAATGCGGGCAGCGGATTGCCGGCATGCACGTAAACGCCCAGATGGGTGGCCAGGCCCCCGGCAGGGCGCAAGGCGGCATGCGCCACGCGCACGGCCAGCGGCTCTGCCCCCACGGTTTTGCGCCAGGGCACGCGCTCGATGTCGTTCATGGCCCGCCCCATCACGGCCAGCAGAACGCGGCCATGCATCAGCAGCGGCACGGCGCTGCTGGTGCCTTTGCCGTCAAACGCCAGCCGCACGCCCGGGTGCTGGCGCATGAAGGCGGCGTTGGCCGCTTCCATCAGGGCGCGCGCGTGTTCAGCGCCGCCTATCAGCGCCGCGCCGCTGGCGTTGCGATAGCTGTCTTCGGGTTGCGATGGCGCGGGCGGTGCGCTGCCTGCCGCGCCAGCCGCCAGGGCCGGGCCGGTCAGCAGGCAAAGCAGCGCCAGGGCAGGGCGCTTTTTCAGAAAAGAGCAAAGGGCAGGGCGCTTTTTCAGAAAAGAGCAAAGGGCAGGGCGCATGGGCAGCAATGGAAGGCAGAGGTGGATAGGACGGCCTGATTCAAGAGCATCTAAAACAGGAGCGAATATGAGGGGTGGAAAATAGGCTTCTGCGCCCGTTTGACTAGGACCTATTGCTATCAAACAAGGAGCGGAAATAAAGCGTGAAAATCCAGTGCCGCGAGGCCGCTGGCCGCTGCTTCTTTTCGTCTGGAGCGCGCTCCGCCTTTCTGGTGAGCCTGATTCACGATGCCTTGGGGGGCCAGAAAGGTGGAGGCGGCAAAACGCGTGGGCTTGGCACGGCGCCAGCTTTTTGCATGGCGTCATCTGGCTTGGCAGTAGCGTAAAAATGAGCTGTTTGATTGAATTCAAATGCGCGCGTATTCAGCCAGACGCGATCCATTGTTGAATCATCATACAAAACAACGTGTATTTGGCTTGCGAGCATCTTTTGCACCTTCTGGTCAAAAGCGAGGCCGGCCGCTTTTGCGAATCTCGATCGAAGATTTTCTGCGGTCAATTGGGCCTCTTTGCTTCCTTTTCGCCAGTAAAGAAGCAATTCGGGCTTTTCTTGATCTTCCGTTTCCTTCAAAAGGGCATCGGCAATGGATCTCCACCACCACCGGTCCGTATGCCCGAGCGAACACCCGAAAATGATGAACAAATCGGTTTCAGGGAAGAGATCCTTGTATCGCAATTCATTCTGGGACCAATAAGGTTTGGAAAACCGTTCCGCAGGCCCTGTCGTTTCGTCTATTCCGAAAAGAAGCGACCTTGGCGTGTACAGAATTCCATGCGGATGCACGATATTGCAGGCAAGATAAATTTTAAACCATGCATCATGGATGTCTTTTTTATATTCCTCCAGGCGATAAGAAAATGTCTTGTGCTCGCGGGGATTGGCATAAAAAGTCGCATTCCTGTCAGAATGCTCATAAGGATGCGGATCAAATTGCTTCTGGTCGAGGTAGATGAAATCATCCAGAAGGGTTGTGAAGTTGAAATTGATGAATTGAAAGTTGATGGCATGGCAGTGTTTCATCCGCCTCGGGAATCGTATTCTTCCGAAGTCTGTTGCGTTTCTGATGTCACCCAAAAATTTCATGAGGCTTGTGATGGCCCATTTATTCTTCATGGATGATTCGCCCAGGTTCGTGAGAATATCAGGGGTTACAACCTGGTTGAGAAAATTCGCGAATTCCCGTTGTATTGCTCCCAGGTCTTCAGACAGTTTCTCGGGGCTGATTTCCCTGCGGGTTAGCAGGGATTCGATGGCGAATTCGACATCGCACCAGTTTGTTTTCCCTTCCGAGAGGAGAAACTCCATTTCCTGAAATATATGGTTGTCTGGGCTGAATCTGCGATACTTCAGATAATGAAAGAAGGACTCATATCGCGTGTCAGAGGGCGCTCCGAGATCGGATAATGCCTGGATGTCGAAGCCGTTGCCCACCAGGGCCATGATATTGTGCTGCCGCTTGACGTCGTTGAATTTCTCTTTCAGGTTATCGTATGGCATGGATCAGCTCCTGTTTCTGTCAGCGGGCAAGGTAATGACTGAAAAGGCGGTCGAGATTCGACGGTATTTGCGATCATCAGCGCGGCTGATGCCATTGCCATTCAAGCCGTGCGATGAATTATGACGAATTTTCCGGAAAGGGTTTCCGGGCAGGTTTTCAGAAATCCACTTTCAGCGCCAGCTTCACCGTGCGCGGCAGGCCCGCGCTCAGGCGGTTGCCGCCAGCAGCCCAGTAGCGCTTGTTGGCGGCGTTGTCCACGTTGAGCTGCCAGGTGTAGGCGTTGCCGCCCATCTGGTGGCGGTAGCGCGCGCCCAGGGTGTAGAGCGTGTTGCCGCCCAGCCAGCCCTGGTTCAGGTCGTCCATGGGGCGGCGGCCCGTGTAGTACGCGCCCGCGTTGAGCGACAGGCCCTGCAAGGCACCATCAAAGGCATAAGTCAGAAACAGGCTGGCGGTTTTCTTCGAGGCGTTTTCGGGCAGCTTGCCGTTGTAGGCGGCGTTGATGTCGGCAAAGCGCGGGTTCAGCCACTGCCAGGCGGTCTGCCAGCCCAATTGGCGCGTGATTTGCCCCTGGTCCGATAGCTCCAGGCCCGTGTAGAGCTGCCGGCCATCGGCGGTGTAAACGTTGCTGGCGTTGGTGTAGTAGTCGGGGCGCTCGATGTCGAACACGGCCGCTGACAACAGCGTGCCCCAGGGGGCCTGCCAGCGCGCGCCGATTTCCTTTTGCTTGCTCACGCCGGGGGCCAGGCGCTCGTTCTGGTTGGCGGTGCCCGCCGGGGCGGCTTCGCCTTCTTCCAGCCCTTGCGCGTAGGAGGCGTAGAAGGACAGGTCCTCGCGCAGCTTGTAAACAACGGCCAGCATGGGCGTGGTTTTGCGGGCGTTATAGAGATTGGCGGCTTGCGTGCTGCGGTAGCGCGAGTGGCGCAGGCCCGCAATCAGCTGCCACTGCGGGCCCAATTGCATGCGGTCCACCACATACAGGCCCTGGTCGCGCGTTTTCAGCAGCGCCGATGTGGGCGTTGTGGGCACAGGCTCGTAAGTGACGCGCGTGATGGGCACGGGGGCATACAGGTTCTGCGACGAAATGTTGTAGTTGCGCTGGTAAATGGGGTCTTGCTCTTTGCGGGTGTGGCTCAGGCCCAGGGTGAGGCCGTGCTCCACAAAGCCGCTTTTGAAGCTGCCGAACAGCTCGGCGCGCCCCATGTCGGATTCAACCTGATGGTTTGCATGTTGCCCCGGATGAAGCCTTGCCCCGTGGCCACGTCAGCCGCCCGCGCAAAGCGGAAGATGGGCAGCCGCCGGTCGCGCTCCATTTCCGAGTGGCCTGCCTCCACGGTGAGCGCCCAGTTGTCATTGAGGGCGTAGTCGGCGCGCAGCAGCGCGTTGATGGTGGTGGCCTCGAAATCAGCCCAGGCCGGGCCGACCAGTCGCGTGGGATCCACGGGGCGGGGCAGGGTGATGCGGCCATTGACGGCGGCGGGCAGCCCCACGGCGGCCTGCTCGGTGATGCGGCGCTTGTCGTATTCAAAGTCGGCCTTGAGCAGCAGGCGGCTGCTGGCGCGCCAGTCGAAGGCGGCAGAAAAGAAGGCGCGCCGGCCTTTGCGCACGCCATCCAGATGCGAGCCGAGCACGCCGCCAGCGGCATTCACGCGCAGGCCAAACTGCTCTTGCGCGCCAAAGCGGTGCCCCACATCCACTGAAGCGACGGCGCTGCCGTGTTCATTCACGCGCAGCCCCAGCGAAGTCACAGGCGCTTTGCCCGCGCGCTTGGTCACGTAATTGACCACGCCGGCAGGCGAAGTAAAGCCGTAATACAGGGCCGATGCGCCCTTGAGCACTTCCACGCGCTCTTTGTCTTCCATCGGCACTTGCGAGAAATTCATGATGGGCATGGCGCCGTTGAGGCGGTAATTGGTGCGGTTTTGCACTTCCATGCCGCGAATCACGATTTGGTCATACGTGTCGCCCGCGTTTTGCTGGCGCGTCACGCCGGCGGTATTGCGCACGGCTTCATACAGCCCCTCGACGGCCTGCTGCTCCAGCGCCTCGCGCGTGATGACGTTCACCGTGGAAGGCACTTCCATGATGCTGGCGCCGCGAAAAGTGCCCGCCTCCACCGTCTGCGGCGCCAGCCCCTGGGCGCGGGCGCTGGTCACGGCCACGGTTTGCAGCGTGGCTTCATCGGCGCTTTCCTCCTCTTCATCATGGGCCTGCTGCGCATGCAGCGGCGCGCACAGGCTGGCGGCGGCCAGCGCCAGGCAGGAAAAGCGAAAGGTGGAGCGGGAAAAAAGAGGAGCGGGGTTCATGGCGCAAGGCGGAATCAAAAGAGAACAATTCTCGTCAAATTGACTGTTTTTTTGCGAGCCTTGCGTTTCTTGTGAACTTGAATCCCGCGCGCGCCGGGCCAGGCGACGTTAAAAAAGGAGCAAATCTGAAGGGCAGGAAAACCGCCTTCGCGCCCTTTGTTCTAGGACCTCATGCTATTGAAAGAGGAGCTGATCAGGCGCTGCCTGCGAATTGGCGCATGCCTACTTCATCGCTGGCGGCCGTGCCCTGCCCGCCTTCATGGATGGCCTGCGGGCCGGCTCCTGGGGCCTGTTTGGCGCCAGCGCTGGCAACGACAGCACTGGCGCTTTCGGGCGGGTTGATGTGCAGCACCCGCTGCGGGTAGGGAATGTCCACGCCCGCGCCGCGCAGGGCATCCAGAATGGCCAGGTTCACTTGCGAGCGCACGCCGCCCAGGCCGCCGTTTTCAGGGTCGCCCAGCCAGTAGCTCAGGGTGAACTCCAGCCCGTCGGCGCCAAAGTTGTTCAGCAGCGCGGCTGGCGCAGCCCGGTATGGGCTGCATTGGCCTGCTTGCAGGGGCTGTTCTAAACGTCGGAATTCCAAAGAAAAACCCGCTTGCGGCTTGATCCGCAAGCGGGTTCGTTTCTGGCGGAAACGGAGTCCGCCTCCGTAGAACTTTTGGAGATTTCCAGTCATCTCCCATGGTTACGATAACTTGTTGTCAAACAAGGAAAAATACCCAAAAACATATCTCCAGACGTTTACGGAAATCTACCCTCTAGCGTAAAATTTTGGGCGGGTGTTTGGGCGGGTGGCTACGGCCCTCCGCTGCAATCAATTGCAGAACGCATATGGGAGGGCAGAGCATGCCGAAGGTAGCCAAGGAACTGTCAGCGCTGGAAGTGAAGAACCTTCCGCCCGGTAGCCACGCGGTGGGCGGTGTTGCTGGCCTGATTCTTGAAGTCACACCCACAGGCGGGAAGACCTGGGTTCTTCGTGTCAGGACGGGCACCAAGCGCCGGGAAATCGGTTTTGGGGGCTACCCGTCAACCTCCCTTGCGGAAGCCCGCAACAAGGCCAGAGAGACACGGGAAGCCATCGGCAAAGGTGTTGACCCGGTTGCAGAGAGGCAGGCAGCAAAGGCCGCATTGCTGGCACAACAAGCCAGCTTGAAGACCTTCGCATGGTGCGTTGATTCCTACCTTGCTGGCATGGAAGGCCAGTGGAAGAACGCGAAACACGCCGCCCAATGGCGTAGCACGCTGGAGACCTACGCCAATCCGATCATTGGCAAACTGCCCGTGCAATCAATTGCATTGCCGCATGTGTTGGAAGTGCTGAACCAACCCCAGCCCGATAAAGCCAATGCGGCCCTATGGGACAGCAAAAACGAGACTGCTTCACGCTTGCGCGGGCGCGTTGAAAAGGTGCTGGACTGGGCGACAGTCCACGGCTACCGCGATGGCCTGAACCCTGCCCGCTGGAAAGGACACCTTGACGCCATCCTGAAGAACCCCGGCAAGGTACAGAAGACCGAGCACCATAAATCAATCCCTCACGGGGAAATGCACGCCTTCATGAGTGCCCTACGCCAGCAGAAGGGCACAGCAGCAAAAGCCCTCGAATTCGCCATCCTGTGCGCCAGCCGTAGCGGAGAGGTACGCGGGGCAACGTGGGCTGAAATCGACCTGAAGAAGGGACTATGGACTATCCCCGGTGAACGCATGAAGGCAGGTAAGCCGCACACCGTGCCGCTGTCAAAGCAGGCCCTGCAATTGATTGCAGCGACTGAGCCCACGGCGGGGACCGACCTCGTTTTCCCAAACCCACGCGGCAAGGTGCTGTCCGACATGACCCTAACCGCAGTCATGCGCCGCATGCAACTTGATGCCGTGCCTCACGGGTTCCGGTCAACCTTCCGCACCAGGGGCGGGGAGCAGACAGCCTACCCCCGAGACCTCCTGGAGACTGCCCTCGCCCACACGTTGGGAAGCAAAGTGGAAGCGGCGTATATGCACGGCACCCAAATTGAAAAACGCAGAAAACTAATGCAGGAATGGGCTGATTATGTGGATTTGGCACAGGCACAGGGAAATAATGTAGTCCCACTCAAAGCGGTTAGTCATTAGTTATTGACTGTCGTAGAGATGTTGATATAATCCGACCGTCCCACGCAATGGAGTGCACCGGGAAAGCCGCAAGGGCTTTTTCGCGTACTCTTTTTTTGCGCCATAAGCCTTTGCATTTGAATGCAGACACGCTAGAAGGTGCAAAAAATGGCAATTTCGTTTGTGAAGAAAGCGGCGGCGGGAACCGCAACAGCAGAAAAAGAAAAGGCCGTAACCACGGCAAAGAAGAAGCCGGGACAGGCAAAGAAGCTACCCATTGACGGGTTGAACTTCAACCAGCCGCAACGGTTGCGAGTTGGACACCTGCTAACCCTTCTCCAAATCAGTGCGCCGCAACTGTACAAAATGCGTGCCGCTGGAAAACTCCCAGAACCAGCGGGTCACTTTGGCACTGGCACAAGGCCAACACCATATTGGCTAACTACCCAAATGCTTCCCTACATCACGGGGGAAGCAAGCAATGGATAAGCCAACCACAAAGCCTCTTCGCCGCCTACAGGGAAAGATCGTGGCACGCCTTTGCAATCAATTGCTGGAAGGCAGCGGCTTGATCGTGAGGGACTGGCAGCTACCGGGCACAAACCCATTGCCAAAGCATCGCCGCTTCACGCTGGAAACGCTGGATGGCGACGACTGGGACGAAATACCGTGCATCTATGAACTGCACCAGGAGCTACAGCACGACGAAGAAGAGAAGACGCAGGCAACCGGATAAGGAAGAAAAAAATCCCCTCGACCATTACTGACCGAGGGGTAATTCCGATCCATCAATTGAGGGACGCCGGGCGAGCAAACCCGGCACCTGAATTGTGGTCTCCCCAGAACCTCCGAGCAACCGCGTCAGCATTTGAAACATGTCCCTGAAATGTCCCCCTTCCGGGACGAATGTCCCCTTAAAAAGGTAGGCACATCAAACCTTCAAAACGTATGGTTTTGAGCTTGTGTAGCGAGAAAAATTAGCTTTTCAGAAATCTAACAACAGCCCCAGTCCCAGCATGTCCCCCAGAGTGGAAGGAGGTAGGGATATATAGGGGCTAGATAAGCAGGATTGAGCCATGGAACCCCATACTTTCCCAGTTGAGCGAGCCTACAGGGCATCCCTACAGCAGCGGGAGCTATACGAAGGCAAAGCCCTTGCGGCAGATGCTTACCGGGCATCCTGCCATGCCCTATGGGCCTTGTTGGACAAGGAGGCAAGGCCCAATACCCTGAAGGGCACGCCCTTTGCTTTGAATACCTCGCACGGAAATTCAATAACCTACGGGAAGAAGCAAAGAAAAAGCCTGGAAAGCTAGACCCTGCTTTTAGGGACTGGTACACCTTCGCCTACCACGTAGGCCCCCGACCCTTAGATAAACATCAGCTAGACCGAATCAACGATTCCGATAACTACCGCGTGGGCAATGTCCGATGGCTTCATGCTACCCGCCAAAACTCGAATAAGCGGGGCAACAGGCACCACCTATACAGGGGAAGAAGATTCACCGATGCCGAGCTTTCCACTCTGCTTGCAAAGAACTTCAAGGACTACTCACCCGAGGCTATAAAGAAATACCGTCAACGCAGAGCAAAAGAGGGTTTCTCCAATGAGGACATCACACGGGAGATTTTCAAGCGCCACGGCTTGCCCTATGAGTCTTCAGGCAACCCGCTGGAAGATGCCGATTTTTCACCAAAATACTACAAAAAACTATCGGAAGCCTACCGCACCTCAAGCAGTGAACTAACCCGCATTGCCTTTGAAATCGCATGGCTAGAGGGAAAAATCATCACTCTTAAGACAGATCGACAGAATGAAATGGATGGCCTTGTTACCCTCAACAAGGAAGATAGCTACAAACTTTTGTGTCGAATATCTGACCTAGAAGACGACCTTCAGAAAGCGAGAAATCGTGCATCAAAACTCGGAGTGCAGAAGATCAAACAGGACATAGAGAGCACAGAGCCGGAAACAGACTGCGGAACACTCACAAAGGCAATGAAGCAACAAATCCAATGGGCAGAGGACGCAAAGACCCTGAGTGCCAACCTATAAATGGTTAGTCAGATCAATGTCCTGCAATCAATTGCAAACGACATATAGATTGAATTTCTCATAACAATTTCATATAATGAAATTCATCCATCAACTTCCACTGACGAGGCCCAGCCGTGAGAGTGAAAACGACTATGCGCCAGATGAAAGAAGCGAAAGTTGCTTTCATTTCTCTGGTTACCCGTGGTGCAAATCGCATCCCCTTCCGCGTCCTCAAATCCGACAAAGGAGAAGACAACATGCTCGACCTGACCCAACTGCGCCACGTATTCAAGGGAGATGCGCCCGCCCAGTCCAAGCCCACCGGCCTGGGGTTCGCTGAAATCCTGCGTGGTAGTGAGCCCGCGCCGCAGACCGTGGCGAAGGCGGCACCCGTCCTGCAATCAATTGCAAAGGCAGCGCCCGTGCAATCAATTGCAAAGCCGAACCAGCCGCAGCAGCGCCAGCAAGTGGAAGAGGAACGCCAGCGGCAAGGACTCGCACCGAATCAACCTCAGCCCACCGCATTAGCACCGCGCCGCGCCGCGGACACCCCCCAAGGTGCCCGCCAAACCCTCCCGCGATACCGTCACCCTGAAGGAGTTGCGGGGCGAAATCGACAACGCCCTGGCCCGCAGTAAGAAGCAGGACGAACAGGAGCAGTTCAACGCCAAGCGCAGCGCCTTTGCACAGATCGCACCGACCCGACAAGATCAAGTTCCACAGGGTGGCCGTGGGGATGCGTGGAGCCTCCGCAATCATGGTGCTCAACTGGCTGTGCAGCTTCTGGGAGGCACTGACAAACCCTTGCCAGCGAACACCGCTTTCCGACCCTTCAGCGCTGCGGGCACCAAGGCATAACCAAGACGCCCAGGGGTAGACACCTTCAACGCCATACGCGCCTATCCCTGACCTCTTCCAGAGTGACAAACAGCCGCGCTATTCCAAGGTAGGGGAACGCTATTCCACAGGTTGAAGTACCCAGAACAAAGGTGAAGCTATGACCGTCGCCTATTCCAAGCCCAGCCCGCAAAAACTCTTGTCAAATCGACAGATAAAAGCCATCATTGCACTGGCGGAAGGCATGACTCAGGCAGCAGCAGCCGAGTTTGTGGGCACCAGTCCCCAGACAGTCACAGCATGGATGCAAGACCCCATATTCCATGCCCGCCTGGAAGACGAGATTTACTCCCGTAGCCTGGACGACGCGGCATTCCACAAGCACTTACGCCGCAAGGCACTGCGAGTGTTCACGGATGGCCTCTCCTCCCCGAACCCATCGCAACGCATGTGGGCAGCGAAGGAGGTGCTGGCCCGCATCCCTGCCGATCCAGAAGAGGAAGAAGCCGCCTTGAACAGGTCTATCTTTGAATCTGTAATGGCGACCGAAAGGCCGTAGCCACTCGCCCCAGCAATGGGGCTTATTGCTGTTTGCAATTGATTGCACGCAGTGCAGCCCTACTACTTGAAGGCCGTTCGCGCCTCTTGCTTGAATCCAATCTCGCAAGATCGAACACAGGCATCACCCGTCTTCTGTTCCTCTGCAACTTTATCGCAGCCCTCCCGCATGACATCGGATGCCATCACGTCAGCACTCGCCATCTTTGAGAAGTTCGCAAGGTACACACCGGCCAGCGCCTTACCTCGATAAAAACATTGATCCGTATTGGGTGCTTCGGCCTTCGCCTCTGCCTTCTTTTCCTTGGGCTGTACCGCCACAGCTTTCGGCGCTGCACTCGATGCGGCAGCCTTGTCGTTCTTCGGTAAGACGGCGGCGACAACGCCGATAGCGAAAACAATCAGCAGCCACTTGCCCATCCCTCCCTTGGCCTTCTTCTTCGCGGGTGCCGCTGCCCCGCAGTGCGGGCAAGCCTTCGCCTCTGTACTGACCTGCTTCCCGCACTCTTTGCACGTTGTCATTGCCATACCGCCTCACTCCTCATAGTTGCTTCACAAAATTCTAACTATAGGTGGAAGACCAGCGCGCGACAAAACTAGATGCTTTGCTCACTTTAGTGGGCATAAATGGCAGGACTGGAAAAGGCTTTTGGTAGTGCGTTGCGCGAGTTGCGCAATCAGCGGGCGTTGTCTCAGGAGGCGTTGGCCTTCGAGGCTGAGCTTGCCCGCAACTACATCAGCCAACTTGAGCTGGGCAGCAAGTCCCCGAGCCTGCGAACTATCTTCAAGCTATGCAAGGTATTGGATGTCAGCCCTAGCCACATGATCGACACAGTGCAGCACATGCTAAGCGTGACAGAACCGACTGCCGACATTGCTCGAACATCGAACAGCACAAAAAAAACCGGCTAGTACGCCGGTTTTTTTCTTTACGGATTAGCTGCCTTCAGGGCGGTTTTCCAAATCTTTCAGTTCCTTAAGCTGGCGTCCATACTCGCCATTTAGGCAGACACCGATCACAAGGCCCTGCATGCTTCCGCCTGCATAGCGCTGCCCCTCAACTTCACACATGGCATCCGCATAGGCATCACTAGCCTTGAACCACTTGTTCATGGATTTACGCATGTCTTTGTCGGCGGCTTTCAGCATCTTTTGCCGTTGCGCTTTCAATTCCTTCTCTGTCTTGGCAAGCTCACGTCCCGCGCAGACCTTCATGCCCAACATCGACTCCTGCTCTTTAGAGCAGTCGATGTCAGAAAACTGGTCTGATTGAGGCGCAGCAGATACCGTCGTCACACCTCCGGCACAACATGCCGCAATCAATGTGGTTGCCAGGACTCGCTTGAACGTCCCGTTCGCTGACTTCATGATGGCCATAGCTCTTCCCTCCATGGAAACACGGGACAACCCCGCGCATGTGAAGTATGGATGAAAACACAGTTTTCAAGGGAAATCTTCGTGCCTTTCCTCAACAGATAGCTGTGCAATCAATTGCAGAAGACCAGGAAGCCCTAGCGGGTAACTTTTGGGTGGATGTTTGGGCGGGAAGTCCAATCGCCAAAGAAAAAAGCCAAGTGAAATCAATCACTTGGCTTCGATCTTGGCGGAGACGGAGGGATTCGAACCCTCGATGAGGCTCTACACCCCATACTCCCTTAGCAGGGGAGCACCTTCGGCCACTCGGTCACGTCTCCTAGGTAAGCGGCGGATTCTAGCAGAGAAAAGGGCGCTTTCGGCCGTTTGCGGCGTCAGGCCGGCGAGGATGCCGTTTGGTCCAGGCCGAAGGCACGGTGCAGCGTGCGCACGGCCAGTTCCATGTACTTTTCGTCGATGACTACGGAGGTTTTGATTTCGCTGGTGGAAATCATCTGGATGTTGATGCCTTCTTCGCTGAGCGTCTGGAACATCTTGGCGGCCACACCCACGTGGCTGCGCATGCCGATGCCGACGATGCTGACCTTGCAGATGTGCGTGTCGCTCACCACTTGCGCTTCGCCCAGCCGGGGCAGCACTTCGTTTTTGAGCAAGTCCAGGGCGCGCGCATGGTCGTTGCGGTGCACGGTGAAGGAAAAATCGGTTTTGCCGTCCTTGCTCAGGTTCTGGATGATCACATCCACCTCGATGTTGGCCGCCGCCACCGCGCCCAGTATCTGGTAGGCGATGCCGGGCTTGTCGGGCACGCCCAGCACCGAAATCTTGGCTTCATCGCGGCTGAAGGCTATGCCGGAAACAAGGGCTTTTTCCATTTTTTCGTCTTCCTCGAAAGTGATGAGGGTGCCGGAGCGGGCCTCTTCGTTGATGTCGATGTCCCAGGGCGTGAAGCTGGAGAGCACGCGCACGGGCACTTTGTATTTGCCGGCGAATTCAACCGAGCGGATTTGCAGCACCTTGGAGCCGAGGCTGGCCATTTCCAGCATTTCTTCAAAGCTGACGGTCTGCATGCGGCGGGCCTTGGGGGCCACGCGCGGATCGGTGGTGTAAACGCCGTCCACGTCGGTATAGATCAGGCATTCGCTGGCCTTGAGGGCGGCGGCCACGGCCACGGCGGAGGTGTCAGAGCCGCCACGGCCCAGCGTGGTGATGTTGCCGTCCGCATCCACGCCCTGAAAGCCGGTAATGATGACCACCTTGCCCGCTGCCAGATCGCGGCGCACGCGCTCCTCGTCAATGCTTTCAATGCGGGCTTTGGTGTAGGCGTTGCTGGTTTTGATGGGCACTTGCCAGCCAGCGTAGCTCACGGCGGGCACGCCTTCGGCTTGCAGGGCCAGTGACAGCAGTCCGACGGAGACCTGCTCGCCTGTGGAGGCGAGCATGTCCATCTCGCGCAGGCAGGCATCGGTCAGCTTTTCGGGGGCCAGCTCCTTGGCCAGGCCCAGCAGGCGGTTGGTTTCGCCGCTCATGGCGCTGGGCACCACCACCATTTGGTGGCCGGCGCGCGCCCACTTGGCCACGCGCTTGGCGACGTTGGCGATGCGCTCGGTCGAGCCCATCGACGTGCCGCCGTATTTGTGAACGATCAATGCCATCGGGAAATCGGTATGGGTGAAGGATGAAGAAGCAGGGCGGGCATCACGCGCTCACCCCATGTGCGAAAGGGGCGAATTCTAGGAGGAGCGCAGACCTGCCCGTCTGCGTTCTTTCTGGCCAAGCCAGGCGCGGCCCAAGAGTTCAGGAGTAGAAGGGTGGCGTATTTCTGCTCTTGTTATGAGAGCATTGGGTCCTGGTGGAAAGGGCGCAGAAGCCATTTTTTCACCCTTCAAAATTGCTCTTGTTTTTGATTCTGGCTCAGCGCCGCGCCAGCCGCCACAGCACGACAGTGGCGCACAGCCACTGGCCCGCGTAAAGGAGTGTGCCTGCCGTGTGCCACAACGGCAGGTTGATGCGGGCTGCAATGCGCGGGGCGGCAACGTGCTGAACCAGCAGCGCCAGCAGCATCCCCAAGGCGGTCAGGCTGATGAGCGCCGTGTCTTGCCGCTGCGGCTCACGGGGGCGCGTGAGCAGCAGTACGGCGCCGCAGCCCAATGCCAGCCAGGTTTGCGCGGCAAAGAGGTGAGGCGTGATGCGCGCGGCCAGCGCCACGCTGCCCGCGTGCTGGAACACCAGCGGCACGGCGACGAAGCCCAGGCAGATGCCGCTGCTCCACCACAAGGCGGCGGCCATCAAGGGCAGGCGCGCGCTCAGGGCGCTGGCGAAAGCACTGAGAACGCTGGGCATGGGCGTTTCAGAACAGACGACTCAGATGTAGGCAACGCTGATGATCTCGTAGTGCTTGAGGCCGCCAGGGGCCTGCACTTCGGCGCTGTCACCTTCTTCCTTGCCAATGAGGGCGCGCGCGATGGGGCTGGAGATGTTGATGAGGCCCTGCTTGAGATCGGCCTCGTCTTCGCCCACGATCTGGTACTTGACCGTCTCGCCCGTGGCTTCGTCTTGCAGCTCGACGGTTGCGCCGAAGACCACGCGGCCTTCGGCGTGAATGGCGGCAGGGTCGATGATTTGCGCGCTGGCAAGCTTGCCTTCCACTTCCTTGATGCGGCCTTCGATGAAGCCCTGGCGGTCCTTGGCGGCTTCGTATTCGGCGTTTTCGCTCAAATCGCCCTGCGCGCGTGCTTCAGCAATGGCGTTGATGACTTCGGGGCGGTCTTTGGTTTTGAGGCGGTGCAGTTCGGCCTTAAGCTTTTCTGCGCCGCGCTTGGTCAGGGGGGTGGTGGCCATGAGGGTTCCTCCAAAAGCAAACCGCCGCGCATTGCTGCGCGGCGGCCGGTCAAGAAATTTCGGGCGGATTATGCCTGCGCCCGCTTTTTTGCCAAGCCTTGACGGGCAGGCTGAAAGCTGCTGGCGCATGCCGCGCAGCCGGTTGCGGACGGCGTGGAAATCCCGCTGGGTGGATGCAGGCCGGGAGCAGCGCGCGAAGCGCGTTCGCGCCGACGCGCCCATCCTTTTTTCAGTTGCCGCCAGCTCTTGCTACCGGTAGCCTGCGCTCAGCGTCACGCGGCGCCCTTGACCCAGAAAACGGGAAAAGTCGCCAGCGCAGGAAGCCACGTAGCGCCTGCCAGCGAGGTTTTGCGCGTTCAGCTGCACGAAGCTGCCGCACAGGGCGGGAAAGGGCTGGTTGGGGTTCCGGTCGAGCCAGGCGTTGATCAGCGAAAAGCGGACACGCGGAAGGTGCTGGCGTTGTCACCCCACTGGGCAGGCGCATCCTCCTCTTCGAGCGAGGCCTGCGGCGCGCCTGGCACGAAAGCGGCCCCTGCGGCGGCGGGCAGCGGGGCCTGGGTTCTGCGACGGCCCCTGGATGGATTGGGTTTTCATCACGCTCAAAACTCCTTGGTAGTGGATGGAGAACTGCCCGCATGCCGAGTGCGGACGGGCGGACGAGGCGATGAAGGGCAATGGCGTGGCAAAGCGATGGCACCGTGCACAAGCAGACAAGCTGCCTCGTGTCAGGGGCATGAATTTGCTTCTGCTTTGATAGCGGGGGGTCTTAGTGGAATCAGCGCTGATGGCATTTTTAATGGCTTGAATTTGCTTCTATTTTTGATGCGAGGCGTGCCTGAATGCGCCGGTGGGAAACAGACGGAAAAACGGGCGGATCATGGCGCGTCAGGGCCGGGTGGCAGAGGGTGCGCCCGCATCGGCCTATCGGCTATTTGCAGGTTTTTTCATGGTGCGCCTCGCGGCCCGCCGCCTCATCTGCCGCCAGCAGGCTTGGCAGACCCGGCGGCACTTCCTCACTCCAGGCGTAGTAGCCGTGGCCGCTGGCGTATTCAGCGTGCGATCACGGGCAGGCCGCGCGCTTGCTGCACGTGTTGGCTGCGGTTGTTGTTTGTCAGGCCCTCCATGCCATTGGCGGATTGCTCCAGCAGGCCCGGGGCGGCGTTGCACAGTGAGCCAACGGCGGAATGTCAAACAGCGAACGCCAGGCGCGGCGGGGCCGCATCGCCTGAAGGCGCGGGATGGCGGGTGGTGATTGGCTTTGGCTCACCCGCTGGCAGGCGGACGCCGCGCGGGCCGCTGGTCAGCAAGCGCCAGACCGGGGCGCTGACGGCATTGCACGCTTCATCAGCCACGGGGCAGGCCAAAGCAGCCCCCAGCCGGTAAATGCCTTCCTCGCGCGCGATCCATCCAGTCCAGTCGTCGCTCCAGCGTGTGCCTAGCCAGCGGCAGACCGAACGGCACAGACGGTTTGAGTGGCCAGTCCGCCGCAGGCGGCCAGCGTGCGGCCAAGCCGTGGGCGTGTTCATGAAAACAGAAGTAGATTCAAGGGCATGGAAACAGCCCTTGTCGCAATAAATACGGGGAGTTTTCGCTATCAAACAAGGAGCAAAAAGGTGGAGCAAGAAGCTTCGCTTCTCCCTTTCACGTCCCCCACAGCGTTCCCCTTTTCGCCCCCTTCCCACGCTGCCGCTTCAGCAGAGAGCCAGCGCAAATCAATCCTGGATGTCAAGACGCTCGCGTCTTTGCCGCCCTCGCGCGCAAACGGCCATGCCTGGATTGCCGCTGCTTTTTCTTCTCCGTGAACAGCTTTACGCCCGCTTGGCTCGTGCTGCGCGCGCCGCCGTCATCGCCTTCACCTGCGCCAACTGCTTCACGCGCCCCGGCGATGACCGAGTAACTGCACGACAGCTTGCAGCATCAAAAACAGAAGCAAATCCAATGGGGCAAAAATATCCTTCTGCGCCCGTTCTACTAGGACATATTGCTATTGATAGTAGAGCGAAAAGATCCCTTGGAGCCTGCTTGAAATCTGCTTGTGGGAGGGCGGCGGATTGAATGGGCAGCAAGACGCAGAATGAAATCCGGCGAAAGCGTGTTATCTGGCCGCACCGCCAATGCATTGGCCCAGGCTGAACGGACCTTTGACGGGAGGGCCGCTGAAAAAGTCTGCCATCAGCATTTTGGGAATGATTTGGCAGAAGCGGGCGCCGTCGGCTGGCTGTGGATATAGAGAAATTCATGGGTTTCATCCGGGCCTGCATACGGCGCACGCGGAAACTGGAAACGCTGCCGTAAATGGCGGTGTTTTCATGCGTCCATTGCCTTTGCGCGTGATGAACGATGGGCCGCGCCAGCTTGTGGTTGAAAACGCCGCAGCCCGGCAAAAGCGCGGCTGCCAGCACGATTGCGGCCATTGTTTTTTATTTCATGGCCTGTTTTGGAAACGCGCAATTGGAAAACTTCTTTCCAATTAAAGCCAATAAGGCCATGTCTGCCAAAGCCTGGATGGCGCGGTTCCTTCTCACCCGCCGCGCTTGCATCGTGAAGGCGGCAGGCCAAAGCGCTGGTGCAAGGCGGCAGTGAAGCTGGGTGGAAAAGCCGCGCAAAAGCCGCGCGGTGCTGCGGCCGCCTGCCGTCTGGGCGGCCTGGCGGCTATTGCCCGCCGGTTTGCGCGGCGAAGGTCAGCTGCGTCAGGCCCTGGCGGCGGGCGGCTTCCATCACGGTGATGACGGACTGGTGGCTGGCCTGTGCGTCGGCGCTGATGACGATGACGCTGCCTTGGCCCGCCGCGCTGGCGGCGCGGCTGAGGGCTGCGGCCACGGTGTCGGTGTCGCGGGCGAGCAGCTCCTGGCCAGCAATCATGTAGCGGCCATCGGCGGCGACGGAGACAACGACTTCCTTCGGCCGTGTCTGCGAGGCGTCGGCGCTGGCCGAGGGCAGGTTCAGTTGCAGCTCGGTGAATTTGCTGTAGGTGGTGGTCAGCATCAGGAAGATGAGGATGACCAGCAGCACGTCGATGAAGGGGATGAGGTTGATCTCTGGATCGGCGTGGGGGCGGGGGTTGAATTTCATCGCTTGCTGCCTTTGCAAAGCGGCTCCAGATGGTGGGCGAAGCGCTCGGCGGCCAGCTCCAGCGCGAGCACGTAGCCATCAACCCGGGCGCGGAAGTAGCGCCAGAAGATGAGGGCTGGAATGGCGACGATGAGGCCAAAGGCCGTGTTGTAGAGCGCCACCGAAATGCCGTGCGCCAGCTTGGCCGGGTTGCCGCCCGCAAGCGAGCCGGCAGGCGCTTGCGAGCCGAAGATTTCAATCATGCCGATCACGGTGCCCAGCAGGCCCAGCAGCGGCGCGGCCGAGGCGATGGTGGCCAGCGCGGGCAAGAAGCGCTCCAGCTTGTGCGCGGCGCTGCGACCAGCGGCTTGCAGCGCCGCGCGCATTTCTTCAGGGCTGCATTGCGGGTTGCTGTTGAGCGCGCGCCAGCCTGCGGCCAGCACTTCGCCCACGGTGGAATGCTGCGCGAGCTGATTGACGGTGTCAGGCCCAGGCACGCCACGGTGCGAGACCTTGATGGCTTCGTCCACCACGCTGGGCGAGTAAATGCGCGAAGGCTTGAGGCTGATGAAGCGCTCGATGATCAGCGCCAGCGCGATGATGGATGCCAGGATGAGGGGCCAGATGGGCCAGCCGGCCGCTTGTATGATGGAAAGCAAAACGGTTCTCCGTTGCAAAAATACTGTATGAAAAAGCAGAAACCGGCTGTGCCAGAGCCTGCGAAGCGTGATAAGGGGCAATTATTACCCACGCATTACCCGCGTTTCAGCCTGTTGCACGGCCCGAAGCGGCGGGCCGGGGGCTGGCTGGCATTCATCCACACGCTCTGTGGACAACTCTGTGAAAAACCGGGTGGAAAAGCCTTCGCAAAGCCTGATTTGATGCGGTTTTGGGCGCGTCGATGAAATTTTTGGCATGAAAAAATCATTTCAAATCAAGCAGTTGCTACGCCGGGTCGTCATTTGCGCGGAGGCGCGCCGCGCCTGCCCCGGGAGCGCGCTTTCTGTGGAAGAACGGCAGGTGTGGCCGTGGCAGTGAGCGTTCGCGCCGGTTTTTCCGCTGCTGCGCAGGGTGGTTTGCAAGCCGCCCTGCCTCAGTCCGATGTGTGGCCCGTGGGCCAGCTGTGCCAGGCCATCGCGCAGGTGCTGGATGCGCGGCTGAACCCGGTGACGGTGCAGGGCGAAATCACTGGCTTTTCGCGTGCGGCCAGCGGGCATTGCTACTTCTCGCTGAAAGACGAAACGGGGCAGCTGCGCTGCGCCATGTTCCGCCGCGCGGCCAGCGGGCTGGATTTCGCGCCGCGTGATGGCGAGCAAGTGCTGGCGCGCGGCCGCTTGGGCGTGTATGAGGCGCGGGGCGATTTGCAACTGGTGGTAGAGACCATGCGCCGCGCCGGGCAGGGCGCATTGTTCGAGCAGTTTTTGCAGCTCAAGGCCCGCTTGCAGGCCGAGGGATTGTTTGACGCTGCCCGCAAACGGGCGCCGCCCGCGCAGCCGCGCGGCATTGGCGTGGTCACTTCATTGCACGCCGCTGCCTTGCACGATGTGCTCACGGCCCTGCGCCGCCGCGCGCCGCACGTGCCCGTCATCGTCTCGCCCGCTGCTGTGCAGGGCGCGGGCGCGCCGGCCGAACTCATCCATGCCATGAACGCGCTGGCCCGGCTGCATCGCCGTGCGGCGGCGTCAGAAAAACGGCAGTGGCCGCCCGTGGACGTCATCTTGCTTGTGCGCGGCGGCGGCTCCATTGAAGACCTCTGGGCTTTCAACGACGAAGCATTGGCCCGCGCCATTGCCGCCAGCCCCATTCCCGTCATCAGTGGCGTAGGGCATGAAAGCGACTTCACCATTGCCGACTTCGTGGCCGATCTGCGCGCGCCCACGCCCACTGCCGCCGCCGAACTGGCCTGCCCTGACCGCACCACTTTGCTGACCGCCTTGCAAACGCAAGCCGCGCGGCTGGCCCGCGCCGCGCGCCACCGCATCGATACGCAAGGCCAGCGGCTGGATCACCTGGCGCTGCGTCTGGGCCGCCCTGCCAGCGCCTTGGCCGCCGAACGCCTGCGGCTGGAGCGCCATCAGCAACGCATGCTGCATGCCCTGCGCCTGCGGCTGGAGCGCGAAACCGCCCGCCTGGCGCACGCCTGCCAGCGCCTGCCCGCCGCCAGCGCCCCCGCGCTGCAAAGCGCCCGCCAGCGCCTGCAAAGCCTGGCGCAGGCATGGCCTTTGGCTGCTGCCCGCGCCCTGCAAGCCGAACGCGAGCGCCTGACCCGAGCCGCCTTGCGGCTTGACCTGCTTGACCCGCGCCACACCTTGGCGCGCGGCTACGCCCTGCTGCAAACCAGCGGCGGTCTGCCCCTGACCCGCGCCGCCCAGGCACAGCCCGGCCAGCCCGTGCGGGCCACGCTGGCCGACGGCGCGCTGGCGCTGACCGTGCAGAGCGCGGAGGTTTCGCCTGTTCAGCGAGGCAGCTGATCGCCCTGATCCTGGCCGCGCGCCCTGGCCACGGCGCGTGGATCAGTCAGTTGCGTCCTGATCAGCGGAACAGCCCACAGGTGCAGCACAAAAGAAATCGACAAGGCCACAACGCCCAGCATGATCATGAGGGCAGGATCGCGCACCCAGCGCAATGTGACCGCCAGCACCACGGCCATGCTTGGCAGCATGGCTGCTACGGCAGGCAAGGGTGAAACCGAAACCCGCAGCCCGCACGCCTTGCAGGGCACGCTGCGTGCCCAGCCGAGAGCGAGCTTCTTCAATGAAGACATGGCGGGTTGCCCGCAGTGGGGACAGGTAGTGGCTGACATGTGCGATGACTTTGTTTGCCGTCAAGGAGTGAGCACGGGCAGACCCAGGTGGGTGAGCACCTTGTCCATTTGCGCGGCGGAGCTGGGGGGTATATTGACATCCATTGTTCCGTAACCAGGGCCTCCTGTTGGCACTTTCTGGACGGGCTTCCAGCGATCGTCGCCCTCCTTGGCCGCCGGGAATTTCTCCATGTTTCCGTCGTTGTAGTCAAGCGTTTGGTGCAGGCGGTCACGCAAATTGACCAGCTTGTCATGAGGCATGTGGTTGAGCCAGTCAACGAACTTTTTCTGGTCTTCCGGTTTTTGCATGTCCAAACCCTTGTGTTCGGCATAACGCAGCAGCAGCGGCACCGGGCTGTGGCCCTTTCCGTTCTGATTGACCAGTTCCTGGGCCGCTGCTTCGGAAATGCCTGCGTTTTGCAGGAACCGCAAAGATGCGCCGCCGTCACTGCCGGGTTCGTGCTTGTTGGCTTCTTTCACGGAGTTCCATATGCCAAGGCCAATCACGGAGACCACCACCAGCCCGATGCCGATGGGGCCGGCCATGCTGCCTGCGCCAAACGTGGCCATCAGGCCGCCTGCGGCGCTAGTGCCGTACAGCACGCCGGAAGGAATATCGCCAGAGGCAAACGATTCGCCCATGCTCCAGACGTCAAGGGCGGCACCTACAGCCCCCAGCACCTTGCCTGCGGTTTTGCCGCCCAGCTTGCCCAAAGCCGAGTCGGCATCCACCTTGCCTATGGCCACCAGAAGCTCACTGCCGCGTTGGCCCAGACCAGCAGCGCCCACGATGGCCTGCAGGCCATTTTTGACGGTGGGGTCATTGATGGCCTTGCCTGTGGAAGCCAGGAAGCTCACGCCAGAAAGCGCTATGCCCAGCCCGCGTATCAGCCGCCCGGCTGCCGTGGAACCATTCAGCCCCTTGATGCCGTTGAGCTTGGTGTCCAGCGCGCTCGTGCGCTTTGCGATGTCATCAGCCGATTCGCCTGCCTTGGGAATGGTGTTTTCCAGCGCTGAGACAACTTCGTCCATCTGCGAGGGCGAAAGCCCCAGCAGTTTGGCAAAGCGTGAGTCTTTCAGACCGGTCAGCGCTTGTTTGGCGCTGGCCACGCTGGCGGCATCGCTGGGGTCCAGGTTGCCAATCTTGTCCAGAACGACGCCCTTGGCATAGGCCGAGGCCAGTTCATTAACCAGCTTGCGCCCCTGATCGCCCAGCTTGGCCTGCACGCCCGGATTGGAGAAGAAGTTGGCGACTTTCTCGCCCTGCGCGCCAGCCAGAAGTTCCGGGTTCGACTGCACGGCGGAGCTGAACGCCAGCTGCGCCGAAGGATTGCTGAGGATTTCCTTGGCGATTTCCGCGCCGCCGCCTTCCGGATCCAGATCGGCGATCTGTCCTGCCAGTTTTTCGCCATGCGCGACCAGGCGGGCTTTCAGCTCATTGCCCTTGGCTTCCCATTCAGGGCCTTTTTCTTTGGCGTATTGGGCAATGGCCTGCTCAAGCTGCTCAGGCGTCATGGCGCCGCCATGATTGGCCACCAGCCAGCCCAGCTCGCTCATGTGTTCGGCGTACGCCTTGCCTGTCTGGTCAATGCTGCTGGCATACGTTTTCATGGCGGAACGGATGTCCTGCTTTACGGCGTCAATGTCCACGCCTTGCTGCTTGGCCCATTCAAGCGCATAGGCGGGACGGCCTCCTTCCGCAATGTGCTGATGCATGGCCGTGCGGTCCCATACGTTCTGCGCAGCCAGTTTTTGCATGTTGATCTGGCCCTGCGGGGTATCGATACCGCGGTCCATTGCCTTCATCAGGTTCTGGAAGCCATCGTCTGTGAAAGGCGAGTGCAGCGTGGAGTAATGTTCCTTGAAGCTGCCACTGAAGGCTTCGATCGTGGGCATGGCCTTGCCCGTGAACTGCGCGGCCATGTCAGGCGGCAGGCCTCTTGTGACTTGCTCCAGGCGCTCTGCGCTTTGGATGCCTGCGGCCAAAGGGGTGCCGTGGTCGCGTTCAGCCTGCTGGGCATCACCGCCTGCCAGCGGTTCTGTCGCCCAGTTGGCTGCGTCCTGCAACATTTGCTGGCCCTTCGGGCTGGCTGCCACGGCTGACTTGACTTCGGGCGGTGCATCTGCCAGGCGTTTGGACAGCTCCTGCATTTGCTGCTCTGGTGACTTGCCTGCCGCCGTGGCCTGAGTGACGATTTCTTCCGCCTGGCCTGCGGGGCTGGCGCGATAGCGTTCATTTGCCAGGGTTTGCAAAGCCGTGTCCAGCTGCTTGGTGGCGCCTGCGTCAGCCTGATAGCGTTCCTTCAGCTGTGCGCCAGCAGCGGCGTAGCGTTCTTCATCATTGCTCCAGGCGCCTTCTGGCGGGGTGGCGTCTTTGGCGCGCAGGTCCAGCTCTTCGCGCACAGCCTGGTTCAGATTGCCTTGCGCCGTTTGCACGCTGCGGTGTGCGTCTTCACGGACAGCAGGGTGGGCGTCAGGCGGCAGCGAGTCATAGCGCTGCTGGGCATGGTCCAGCGAAGCCTGGGCCTGGTCGGTGGCCTGCACTTTCTGCTCCAGCGGCGAAGCATCTTTCTGCGCGGGCACCCACAGCTCCTGGCCAGCCTGCACGCGGTTGCTGTTGGGCACGTTGGAGCGGTTGGCGCGGGCGATGTCACGTGCGCTCACGTTTGGGTGCTCACGCGCCATGTCGGTCAGCGTCTGGCCGGGCTCCAACACATCGCGCGTGGGTTCGGTTCCGTAATTGGCGCCGATAGGCACATTCAGTTTTTGTCCTATTTCCAGCGCATCAGGATTGTTCAGCTGCGGATTGGCTGCCTCCAGCATGGGGGTGGAGGTTTGGTAGCGGTGGGCGATTTCAGTCAGGTTTTCGTTTTTTTGCACTTCGTGCTGCACGTAGCGCTCTGGCGGGGGCGCATCGGACTTTCCTGCATGCAAGTTTGGCTGGCGCACGGCGTTATCAACCTCTTTGCGGGGCGGTGGCGGAGGTGGGGGCGGAGGTGGGGGCGGAGGCGGCACAAACTTGGTATGGGAAATGAGATTGGTACCATGAATACCGGAAGCCATAACAGGACCTTTCAAAGATGGAGGGGGTGATACCAGCCGGACGGCTTGCTTTGGATTCGCCTTAAAGCCAGCTGAACTTGCGCTTCCAGTCTATTGAGCGCGATATCTGCTGCCTAGCTGGGGTGTTTTCCTAGGGGTATCTTTGTATAGGAAGACGCAAAACCCAGGGGCTTGTGTCTGCCCGACTGGTAATCACCCCAGCTATCGCTATGACGTCCAAGCTTCTAAAGTGTTGAAGTCCGCTTTTGTGCAACCACCCAAAGGAGATTCAGCCATGAGCATTGCCCCCTTGAACGCTAGCCTGTTGCCGCGAGTGCAGCCGCCGCAGGAGCAAAAAACCTACACCGTCCAGCATGGCGACACGATTGGCGGCATTGCCAGCAAGCAGGGCGTGAGCACGCAGGACCTCATCGCGAAAAATCCGCAAATCAGCAATCCCGATGCGCTCTATCCGGGCGATGTGCTGAACATTCCCGAAAAACAGCCGAAAGCAGCCCAGCCGGGCAAGGGCAGCGTGACGGTGAATGACGACCAGTCTGCTTCCGCTCCAGGCGTGCCGCAGGGCGGCGCCACAACAGAAAAAACCAGCAAGACCAACACCCATACCGGGGTGGATACCGATGGCAAGGTTTCAGTTGGCGGCAAACAGACGGACACCACCAAGACCACGAATCTGGACGGCAGCGAAAGCTCATCCTCTTCGTCACGCAGCCTGGATGCGTCTGTGGACCCCAGCAAAGGCACATTCAGCGTTTCGGCTGGCACGGGCTTTACGGAGAGCGTCAAAACTTCAAAGGGCTATGGCATCAGCTTTGGCGTGAATACCAATGCCACGGTGGTCAGCGGCCTGAACACCAAAAACGGCGTTACCACCTTCACTTCGTCTGGCGATGTGTCCGTGAGTTTGCAGGGCGGCGCCAGCGGTGGCCACGTCGGCCTCAGCGCGGGGCATACCAGCGGCATCAAGAGCAGTTTTGAAGTGTCCATGCCGGAGCAGGCCGCCAAAAGCACGGCGCCGCGCACCGTCAGCCCGTTTTCGCCTGATTCCATGCCGACCGGAACCGTGGTCAAAATGGACGGTTCTTCGTATTCCACCAATGAATTCAAGGCGACGTTCAAGCATTTGGCCACACAGACCAAAGTCACGGATGAAAGCGGCGTCAGCCTGCTGGTGGAGAAAACCGATACCAACAAGGTGCGCGTGACGGCAGGCCCGAAAGAGGCCATTAACGCGTATAACGGCGTGGGCATTGATTTTGAAGTGGCCAGCATCATGCTGGGGCGCAATGACAAGCTGGAAACTGCGCATTTGAAAACCGCCGAATTCGATCTGTCCACCCCGGAAGGAAAGGCCGCCTATAACGACTTTCTTGCCAACGGCAATATGCCGGAAAACAATGGAACGGGTATCTCGAGCGTAAAGACCATCGAGAAACTCGATTTCAGTTCGCAATCAAGGCTGGATCTCAAGCTGGGACCGGTCAATCTTGGCCTGGAAGGCGCCAAAAATACTGGCAATACCGTCATCACGAGATTCCCGGATGGTACGGCGCAAGGCACGGTCACCCTTCAATATTCGGGCAATGTACCCATGACCGTCACGCAGAAGTTTGATGCCAGCGGCAAGGAAGTGGCCTCGGAGAGGCGTTATTCCTACACCGTGAAGGTAGATGAAAACAGCGCCCAGCTGCTGAATGTTGCGCAAACGGGAGATTTGAACAAAGCCACCAGCGGCCCCGTCAAGGCAGGCCAGACTGTTACGCTGACTTATACCAGCAGCGAAATGAAAACCCTGCTTGATCAAACCGCGAAAGCTGGCGAGCGCAACCCGGATTTACGGGCGCTGGCTACCACATTGGGCGGGCAAGCTGCTTCGGTTGAAGATTTTGCAATCAGTCTGGCGCGCAACCTGAATGGCGATGATTACAACACATGCTATCGCTTGTTTAATATTTCAGATGGCTTCGATGTCGGCGACAAACAATATGCCAAACTGCCAGGGCAGCTAACCATTGGCTGATTTGCAATGATGGCCTGAAGACCATTTTAGGAAAACACGAAGGCGGCAGGCATTTGGCCTGCCGCCTTTTTCATGCCGGGCGCATGGGAACGCGTATGCCCGAATGCAAACGGCGCTTTGCAGCGCCGTTTTTGCCGGATGCGGCCAGGCCGCGAGAGGACAAAATGACTATTTCATAACCGCCGCAATAGCCTGGCAAACATGGTCAATATTGCGGCTGTTGAGCGCGGCCACGCACAGGCGGCCCGAATCGGTGCCGTAAACGCCGAATTCGCTGCGCAGGCGCTGCATTTGCTCTTTTGACAGGCCGGAATAGCTGAACATGCCAACTTGATTGACGATGAAGCTCATGTCTTGCGTGACGCCCGCAGCTTTCAGGCCATCGGCCAGCGCTTGGCGCATGGCCTTGATGCGCGTGCGCATTTCGCCCAGCTCTTTTTCCCACAAGGCGCGCCATTCGGGGGTGTTCAGCACGGCGGAAACCACGGCGGCGCCATGCGTGGGCGGGTTGCTGTAGTTGGTGCGGATGGTGAGCTTGAGCTGGCTGAGCACGCGGGCGGCTTCATCCTTGCTCTCGCACACCACGGAGAGGGCGCCCACGCGCTCGCCGTAGAGACTGAAGCTCTTGCTGAAAGAAGTGGAGACGAAAAAGCTCAGGCCAGCGGCCGCAAATTTGCCGATGACGGCGCCGTCTTCCGCCAAGCCCTGACCAAAGCCCTGGTAGGCCATATCGAGGAACGCAGTTAGGCCCTTGGCCTTGACGGCGGCAATGACCTGATCCCACTGCGCGGCGCTGAGGTCATAGCCCGTGGGGTTGTGGCAGCAGGCGTGCAGCACAACGATGTCGCCTGCGGCAGCGGCGTTCAGGTCGGCCAGCATGCCCTCAAAGTCCACACCGCGCCGGGCGGCATCGTAATAACGGTAGGCGGCAACTTCAAAGCCAGCGCGGGAAAAGAGGGCCTTGTGGTTGTCCCAGCTGGGGTTGGATACCAGCACCTTGGCCGAAGGCGTGAGCTGCCTGAGAAAGTCCGCCCCGATTTTCAGCGCGCCGGTGCCACCCAGCGTTTGCACGGTGGCCACGCGGCCATCCTGCACGGCGGGAGCCTGCGCGCCGAAAACAAGCGCCTTGACGGCGCTGTCATAGGCCGCCAGGCCGTCAATGGGCAGATAGCCGCGCGGGGCCTGCTTGCTCATCAGCGCCTGCTCGGCTGCCTGCACGCATTGCAGCAGGGGCAGCTTGCCGCTGTCGTCAAAGTAAACGCCAACGCCCAAGTTGGCCTTGGCGGGGTGGGTGTCAGCGGCGAATTGCTCGTTCAGACCCAGGATGGGGTCGCGCGGAGCCAGTTGGACAGCGGAGAACAGGGACATGCGGATGCTTCCAGAGGAGTGAGAGATGCGCCGATTGTAAGAACCGGTTCACAGTCCGCCCCGCGCACCGGTTTCGCGCCGGGGCCTGACGCAGCGGCCAGGGTGCATCAAAAAGAGGAGCGAATTCAAGGGGCAAGAATGTACGTTCTGCGCAGTCTGCACTAGGACATATTGCTATGGATAGAGGAGCAAAAACATGCCATGTGCCCTGAACCTGTTTGCCATCTGGCCGTGAGGGGCTAAGCGCGGAGCGGGATGGGCCACAAAGCACAAACCGCAGACAGACTGCCTTGTGATCCGGTGAGGCAAAGACTTGCAACGCAGCAGACCGCCCGAGACCGCGTTTTTCGCTCCCGGGAACAAATCGCCAACAGGCTCTCAGCCTTGCTCCGGCGGCGCGTCCTCGAAGCAGCCGCAGAAGCTGAACCACACCGAGGCGGAGAAGATGGCCGCCATCACCAGCCCCAGCAGCGCCACGCCGTGCGCCGCCAGCGCGGGCGCGCCCAGCAGCAGCACCAGCAAGGTCAGCGCCAGGGTGGCGCTGGCCATCAGGGCCGCTGCCGCCAGGCCATAGAGGGTGAAGGTGCGCCAGTTGCGCAGCACGGCCACCGCGCTGAAAAACAGGCTTTTGACGGGCGGCACGCCGTGCCAGTGCGTGAGCGCCGGGGCATGCCAGAAGGCCAGCGAAAGCGGCGCGAAAAGCAGCAGATGGCCCAGGTTGTAGCGCATGGCGGCGTGCGCCTGCTCCAGCGTGGCAGGGTCGGCCAGCTTCTCTTGCGACAGGTTCACTAGCGCGGTCATGTCGGGCGGCGCACCCAGCAGCAGCCAGGCCAGCCCTTCCGCTGCCGCGCCGCACAGGGCATACAGCAGGCCCAGCAGCAGTATTTGCCGCACGCCTTGCGGCGCGGTGCGCAGCGCCGTCAGCAGCACGGCAGGCGACGGAAAGCGCCCCTGCGTGGCTTGCCGCGCGGCCTCCATCAAGCCCACCGTGCCGGCCGGCAGCAGCGCCAGCGCCAGCAGCGGGCCGGCCAGCGGCAGCATGCCCGCAAAAGCCAGCAGCGCCGCCAGCATGAGCGGCAGCCCGATGAGCGCCACGGGCTGGCGGGCAAAGGCGCGCGCGCCGCTGCGCAGCCAGTCAATGCCCTCGCGGGCCGCAGCAATGCGCAGTTTCATGATTCAAGCGCCGCCATCGTGAGCGGCTGCGCCAGCCGCTGGCGCAGCACGCGCTCGAAATGCGCGGGATCGTGCGGCTTGAGCAAGCTGGCCTGCCGGGGCAAGTGCCAGTCCCACAGGCGCGAGAGCCAAAAGCGCAGCGCCCCCGCGCGCAGCATGGCGGGCAGCAGATCGCGCTCGGCCTGCGTGAGCGCGCGTTCGGCCTGGTAGGCCGCCACCAGCGCGCGTGCGCGCGGCAAATCCAGCGCGCCCGTGGGCAAATCAGTGGCCCAGTCGTTGAGCGTCACCGCCAAATCGAACAACCAGGCGTCCACGCCCGCAAAGTAGAAGTCGAAAAAGCCCGTCAGGCGCGGCGCATCCGGCGCGCCCGCTTCATCGTCAAACATCACGTTGTCGCGAAACAGATCGGCGTGCACCGGCCCGCGCGGCAAAGCAGCCCAGGCGCTGCTGGCGGCCACGTGGTTCTGATACGCCAGCTCGGCTTGCAGCAGCGCGGCTTCGCCTGTGGCCAGATGCGGCAGCACCACCGGCACGGTTTCATTCCACCAGGGCAGGCCGCGCAAATTGGGCTGGCTGCGCCCGTAGTCGCGCCCGGCCAGATGCATGCGCGCCAGCATGCCGCCCACGGCGGCGCAGTGCGCGGGCGCGGGCGCCAGCACGCTCTTGCCGCGCAGGCGGTTCACGATGGCCGCCGGCTTGCCGCGCAAGGTGTGCAGCAGCTCGTCTTCGCCGGGGCGGCGGCGCATGCCTTCGGGCTTGGCTTGCGGCTCGGGCACGGGAATGCCGCGCTGCGCCAGGTGCTTCATCAGGTGCAGATAAAACGGCAGCTGCGCGTGCGTCAGCCGCTCGAACAGCGTCAGCACCCATTCATGCTCTGCGCCCTCGCGTTCGGTCGTGGCAAAGAAATTGGTGTTTTCGATGCCGCCCTCAATGCCCTGCAACGCTTTGAGGCGGCCCAGGCCCAGCGCCTTGAACAGCGGCGCGGCATCGGTTTCAGGAACCGGGGTAAAGACAGCCATGCGCCGCGCGGATCAGAAATTGCCAATCTTCCACACGCGATCGCCCTGCTGCTGCCCCTGGCGGGCGGGCCGCACGTCATAGGCAGGCAGCTGCGTCACCTTCGGCTGCACGGAAATGCTGCGCGTTTGCCCGCCTACGCGCACCTCGTCAATGCGGCTGCCGCCGTCTTCCACGCGCAAATGCTCCACGCGCTGCCCGCTCTCATTCACACCCGGCTGCGGCGCGGCAGCTTCCACAGGCGCGGCCTGCCCAGCCACGGCCTGCGCAAGCGCGGAAACAGAAACAAAGGCTGGCGCAGCAGCCAGCAGGGCGGTGGTCAGGAGTGCTTTGGACATAGGCGGCAGATTGTAGAAGCTGCTCCTTCGCATGCCCGGCCTGGATACCCTTCTGTTCCTCGGAACAAGGCTTTCCAAGAAGCGCTCAATTCATTAAAAACAAGAGCGAATCTGAAGGGCAGAAAAACCGCCTTCGCGCCCTTTGTTCTAGGACCTCATGCTATTAAAAGAGGAGCTAATTAAGCACTGCCTTCGCATTGGCGCATGCCTGCTTCATCGCTGGCGGCCGTGCCCTGCCCGCCTTCACGGATGGCCTGCGGGCCGGCTCCTGGGGCCTGTTTGGCGCCAGCGCTGGCAACGGCAGCACTGGCGCTTCCGGGCGGGTTGATGTGCAGCACCCGCTGCGGGTAGGGAATATCCACGCCCGCGCCGCGCAGGGCATCCAGAATGGCCAGGTTCACTTGCGAGCGCACGCCGCCCAAGCCGCCGTTTTCAGGGTCGCCCAGCCAGTAGCTCAGGGTGAACTCCAGCCCGTCGGCGCCAAAGTTGTTCAGCAGCGCGGCTGGCGCGGGCTGGCGCAGCACGCGCGGACATTGCAGTGCGGCCTGCTCCAGCAGGCGCTGCACCTGGGCGGCGTCGCTGTCGTAGCCCACGGTGATGGTTGTGCTCTGGTTCAGGCGCGAGTCTGAAAACGACAGGTTTTCCACCGTGCTGGTCATCAGTGTTTCGTTGGGCACCAGCGCCTCGGAGCCGTTGGCGGCGCGAATCACGGTGTAGCGCGTGCGAATGTCGGCAATGCTGCCTTCAAAGCCGCCCACGCGCACCAGATCGCCTATGCGCAGGCTGCGCTCGGCCAGCACCAGAAAGCCGCTGATGTAACTGGCCGCCAGCTTTTGCAGCCCGAAGCCGATGCCCACGCCCATGGCGCCGCCCAGCACCGACAGCGCCGTCAGGTCGATGCCCACGGCCGACAGCCCCAGCATCAGCCCGAGAAACAGCATGAATGCCCGCGTGGCCTTGGCCACCGCCTTGCGCACCGACAGCGTTGCGCCCGTGGCCCGGCGCAGCAGGCGCTCTTCCAGATACGAAGACGCCCACAGCGCCAGCAGCATCAGCGCCCCGGCGGTGAGCGCGCCCTCAATCAGATCGGTCACCGACATTTGCGTGCCGCCCATCTTCCAGGTGATGGTGTCCAGCTGTCGCATTACCGCTGGCAGCACACCGCTGACCCACAGCAGCATGCCCATCCACGCCGCCCATGACACCGTGCGCTCCAGCAGTCGCACCGCCGCCACGCCCGGCAGCGCCGCCCGCAGCACCGTCGCCACGCTGCGAATGAGCAGCAGCGCCGTCAGCGCCGGCAGCGCTAGCCGCAGCAGCGGCGCGTGCCCCACCCAGTGCAGCAGTGCCATGCGCTCCAGATACGTCAGCCCCAGCCAGAACAGCGGAAACAGCGCCCCGTCAACCTGCCGTGTGCCAAACAGCACCGACAGCCGCGACTGGCCCGCCGCGCCACTGCCTGCGCCATCGGCCTCATTGCGCGCGGCCCGCAGCTGCCCGGCCACGCGGGCAGCCCACGCGCCCAGCCAGCGCACCAGCAGCCAGGCCAGCAAAGCGCCCAAGGCCAGCGCCAGCGCGTCCAGCCAGGTGGTGCGCTGGGCAAACGCGCTCCACCACTCAGCCCAGTTGTCAATTTGCAGCGTGCCCGTGCGGGGGGTGATTTCAAGAAGGCGGCTGGCGTCGTTCATGTCGGCTCAGGAAGCGGTGGATGAAAAAGGGCAAGGCAAAAGAGGGGCGATTTTGCTGTTTGACAGCTGCCAGCGCCTGATTCACGGGCGTTTGCGGCCGATTTGGTGAATCTTCGCTTTTGCTGGGCGCTTTGGCTGCTTGCTCGAACACATCAAAAACAGAAGCGAATTCAAGGGCCTTAAATGCCGCTTCGCGCTGGTTTCACCAGGACATGACGCTATGAATAAAGGAGCGCAAATCCTGCTTGCGGGCAGCCACGTCTAACCCGTTCTTTCCGCATTTCCGCTTAGGTGGAGAACAGACTCCGGAGCCGCAGGGTCTGGCCTCTCCCATCAGGAAAAAAACGGTCGCATGCGTGCATATGAATGAATTCACGCGCAAAGCGCCGTTGCTTTCCTGCCAGTCGCTTTTGGGCATTCATCATGAGCATGGTTTTTTCTCCGCCACTACGCATGCGCAGCAGCGTTTTCAGCCAACCTCGCTGCACAGGAAATGGCGGCGCGTTTGGGCGGCAGGTTGCAACTTTTGAAGACGAATAACAGCGTCAGCCGCAGCACACGCTCTGCACAGAGGGTGATTCGTCAGAGCGGCGGGTTTTTCTCCCGAACACATCAACCTCATATCTTTCCATCTCAAACTTTGGGAGCCGATGAAACTTGGGGCCTTTGCGTATTGCTGCGCCTGAATTCGTTTCTCTTTCTCCCGCTGCGAAACAGCTTTTTCCAGCCTGCCCGGCCTACACTCGCGCTTTCTTCAACTTCATGAAAGGCATCACCTCATGAAAACCCGCCTCGCCACCCTCACGGCCTGCGTTGCCGCCATCGCCCTGCTGTCGGGCTGCTTCGGATCGGCTGAAAAAGCCCCGGCGCCCCAGCCTGAAGCGCAGCCAGCCCAGACGCAAAGCGCGCCAGAGCCGGCTGCCGAGCCAGCTGCCGCCGAGCCTGAAGGCCCCTACCTTTACAACCTGCTGGAAGATCAGCCCGCCAAAAAGGCATGGGCACGCATGACTGCCAGCCGCAAAGGTGCGCCCGCCTGGATCCGCAAAGGCGAAGGCCCCACCTCGCCCGCTGAAGAAGCCCTCATCAATGGCAAGCGCTACTGGCAAGGCTCCGTATGCGAGCAGCACAACTGCCCGAACACCTTCTTCTTCCTGCTGGGCGAAACCAAAGCCTATGGCCTGCATGCCAACTTTGCGAACGACAAACCCGCCAAGGTCCGCCCCGTGTACTACGGCGCGCCGCCCGCCGCTGAGAAGGCCGCCTTGCGCGAAGCCTTTGAAGCTGAACGCGAGCGCCAGATGGCCGACGAATAAGAGCCATCTTCCTGCATAAAGAAAACCGGTCTCGCGCCGGTTTTTTCATGCCCTCTTCAAGCATTGGCTGAGCAGCCAGGCCATGCTGGTCATGAACGCCCAGCGGTCAAACCGCAGGCGCGCGGGCAAGCTCCGGCAGCCCAGCGTGGGTTATGCGCCACATCAGCCCGCCCTGGGCCAGGCCGCTTTGCGCCGCCACGCTTGACAGCCAGCTCAGGCGCGGCAAACATGCCGCTCTTGTAAACTTTGTAACTCCAACCCGTTCAGCCGCGAAAGACCCGCATGAAAAAATCCAAAGTCTTTGCCATCGCCCTCGTCGCAGGCGCTGCCGCCCTGGCCTCCATCTCCGCCCAGGCTTCTTGCTACATCGTGCGCAACGCCAAAGGCCAAATCATTTCCGAATCGCCCAACCCGCCCGTGGACATGTCGCAGCCCTTGCACGACACCGTGCCGCGCAAGTTCGGCGCTGGCGCCACCATGAGCTTTGGCGTGGCCGACCCCGACTGCGGCAAGGAAATCGACACCTGGGACAAATCCTCTTCAGCCAGCGCCCCGCGCGCCAAGGCAGGCAAAAAGAGAACCGCTCGCCGCAGTACAGCCGTGCGCGGCAAAAGGAGCGCACGCCGCGCCGCAGGCTCCGTGCCCGTCACCCCGGCCAAGGGCGGCGGCATTCGCACGAAGGTCGAGCGCATCGAGCAGCCTGCCCAATCGGCTGCGGCATCAGCTCCCGCCAGCGAGTAACGCGGCAGACACCCGGAAACCGGCTGCGCACCATGCGCCAGCCGGTTTTTTTCATGCCCGCTTCTCTCAAAAACCGTTCGCGGCCCCTCCAGGAGAGGTAAAAAAGCAGCCTCATGGCGCTCTTTTATTCATAGCATGATGTCCTAGTGGAATCTGCGCAAAACGGCATTTCTTTCCCTTGAATTTGCTCTTTTTATTGATGCGTTCTACCCGCCGTGGTCAGTACCTGCGTCGCGCGGACGGATGCCAGACAAAAAGGCCAGCCTCCGCAAAAGGAGACTGACCTTTTTCTTGCAGCAAAAGATGCTGAGTCAATCGAGCACTTCGGCGCGCCACTTGCCGAACATGTCGCGGCAGGTGATCAGAAAGTCGATCAGACGCTCCTTGGTCACGCCGCCGGTCAGATCAATGTCCAGCTCCAGCTTGAGCAAATCAGCGTTTTCGGGGCGCTTCTCGTAGTAGGTGCGCGCGAAGCGGATACCGCGATGCCACTGGTTGATGCGCTGAAGCAGCGCGGCCTCGTCTTCGTCGCCGCACTGAAAGCCCGTTTGAAAAGTGATGATGCGCCCGCTTTTGGATATGAACAGGTAGGTGGTGTAGCCGTCCATCTTCCAGAGCAGGTCGCCGTCTTCGTCAAGGGAGCAGGAATAGCCCTCTTCGCGGGCCAGGTTCATGAGCTGCCCCGCGCTGATCTTGGAGATGACAAGGGGCATGTCCTCAATGATGGACGCGATGGAATCGGGCAGCTTGCCTTCCGGCAGGTGGTCTGTCATGGAGATCTTTCGCTTGGATTGCGTTCGCAGGGGCTGGAATGTACTGCGGACGGCCCGCCTGCCAGGCATCACACGCTCTTTTCCAAAGAAGAAAGAGCTGATCAGGATGGGCTACAAGGCGTAAACCGAAGATGGGTCATGCAACCCGGTGAGGATTTGCAACGTCGCAGGCCTTCCGATTTCACGCTTGCTGTCCCCGGACAGGTTGTGAACAGGTTTTTAAATGGCCACCGCCCGCGCGCCGATTTTCAAGGCCTTGGCGAAATGACCGAAGCGTGCCTGAAACGCAAAATCCGCGACTGCCAGCAAGGCAGCAGCGAGAGCACTTTTGTGCCATCGGATAAAAAACAGACTGCATAACCAGCCTTGCCAACCACGCAAAAGACAAAAATGCTGGCTTGAGCGCGAACGCGTTCAATGCCCAAAAAAGCCAACAAAGACGACATTGCCAAACAAGCCTGCGGAAAATGGCTGGGCGTGCGCTGCTTCGTACAAGTCTTCGCATTCGGCGGCGAAGACGACGGCACGAAAAAGCTCCGACACCATGGGCATGAAACACCGCGTTGATCACGGTGTGCATATCGCTTTTGACGCCAAGTCGCCGCAATTTGCCAAGCGCACCGGTTTTTCAGATGACGATGCCGAAAAAATCAAAACCGTATTAACCAAACTCTTTGAGGGCGACGCATCATTCGCCTGCCAGAAGGCAACGTGGAAGTGATGAAACTCATTTGATCGGAACATAACTGCAAAGCAGGATAATACTCTTCCACCAAAGTGCACGGCAGTCTGAAAGAGGATGAAGATAGCAGCTACGAACCGAAAAACCTTGAAGACTTGGTTTCGCAACAAATCGACGGCCTCTAAAACGTTCAAGGAAATGGCCGTATTTTCAACCGAAAGCCAAAGGGCAATTCAGGATACGCGCCTGATTCCCTTTTCCGCCCTGCAACACTACATCTTCTGCCTGCATCAATGTGCGTTGATTCATAACGAGCAGGCATGGGCGGAGAACTATTTGACCGCGCAGGGAAAAAGCGTTGTATGAGCGGGGGGATTCGGGCGAGCTAGAAACGTGCAAGGACGTGCGCTTTGAGCGGGCAGTGCATGTGTTAGCGGAGAAGCTGGGTATTCGGCAGCGTGCTGGACTGGGTGGAACTGGTAGCGAAGGCAACCAGTGAAATGCAAGCGCGGCAAGCCTGAAGCCGATCCGATGGGCGAAATCTAGTTCTGCGTCCAGAGCTTGTGCTTGCAAGAAATGACAGGAAATAGCCAGCGAAGATGCGTCATGGCATAGGCAAACTCGCCACTGCGCCCATCGCGGTTTCAGACGATTGCGAGTCAAAACATCTGCTAACATTGCTGCCGCGCGCGAACGCCTGAACAGCGGCTAGACCCCGTCGCCGGACTGCGGCAAACGCTGCAAGGCCTACTGGTTGGCAGAGATTTATCAGCTGGAGTTGTCGGGGGAAATGGAATAGGGCGGTGGAGTAGATCGCCGGTTTGTCTTACAAATGGCAGTTTTAATTTGTTCGATCGAGGTGAGATTATGAAGATGATGAGTTATATTATTAAGGATGATTATGGTTTTGCCCCCAATCCCTATGGTGGTTTTTTAACCCTTGCCACTTGCAAGCCGGCAATAAGAAGTAGTGCAGGCGTAGGGGATATCCTTGTTGCAACAGGTTCCAGCACTGGCGATTACGAGAATAGATTGATTTATGCGGCAAAAGTATCCCGGTTGATAGATATGAATGAATATTTCGAAAACCCCATGTATCAAGTTAAGAAACCAAGTAACGAGAATAAAAATGGGGATAATATCTATCATGAAGAAAATGGAATTTGGATTCAGTTGCACAATAATCTCCATAACAAGGATGATATGGATCATGATTTGGAATCCACAAATGTCTTGATATGTGATGATTTTTGGTATTTTGGAGACAAGGCGCCATTGTTGCCTGAGAATCTTCTTGGAATTGTAAAAAAAGGGCGTTGGCATAAAAATATAGATGACGGCGCTTTAATTTCCAGTTTTCTGGATTGGTTGAAAGCATATGAAAAAGGAATTATCGGTAACCCGATTGGTTCGACAGAAAAGACAGGAAAACGCGCATGTGAAAACTTTAAAAAATGCTGAATTATCTGCATAAGGAGTAAGAAACGCTGGCAATGGATCAGGAGCGCAGAAAGGTGCGCAACTGCCAGTGCATTCCATCAGGCTTTTTCTATTTTTGGAATGCACTGGTGTCAGCGTTTCTGCTGTTTTTTGTGGTGGCAGCTCCACAATGATGGCGTGAACGCGATGATTCAAGGTGCGGTTGATGCTTTCAATGCTTCACTGCGGTAGTTAAGGGCGGCGAATCTGGATGTGGTGTGCGGTTTGAGCGCGGGCAATACACGTTTCGATGGAGAAACCGAGTTTCAGCGGCGTGCTGGATTGGGTGAAAGTCGAAACCAAGACAAGCAGCCTGAAACCCGTGGAATACAAACACGGCAAGTCCAACCCCGGCCTGATGGACGAGATCCAGCTTTGTGCCTAAGGTTGTTTGCAAGAAATAACAGGAAAACCATTAGTGAAGGCGCACTGTGGTATAGGCAAATCCGCCAGCGCGTCCCCATCGTGTTTCAGGCGAACTATGCGCCAAAATACTCGCAGCCATTATTGGCGCGCGTGAACCATAAATAGCGACTTAACCCGGCGCCTAACTAAACTATAATAATATAATAAATGCTGCGGAGCCTGCTCTCTGGTGGAAATTTGTCATCTGAAGTTCTTGGGAAGATGGGCTCAGGGGTATATGGCGGGGTTGTTTAGGGAGTGATGTAAAATTCCATATTAGTGATGTATTGTTGGTACATGTTTAACTTCTATGCAAAGGGGTGTAGATGAAAATGAAATTCACAGGAAATATTGATGAATTGAAGAATAAGTTAAATGAAAAAGGCTTTTCACCTTACAAGGAAGAGGAAGCTAATGGTTGTCATCGTTTTAGATTTTCAAATGGAGCTATATTAAATTTTTGGCCTAGCAGAGGAACTGTAAACTTGCAAGGACAAAAATGTGAATCGTTATCTCAATTCATTCATAGGTTATGTGGCGACAATATACAGAACCCAAATATAATTAGTAATGATCCTGTAACACCCGCTCAAGTGGAGGCTAAAGGAAAAGTTTTTGTCGTCCATGGACACGACAATGCGGCAAGAGAACAGTTAGAATTGGTTCTCCATAAATTAGGAATTGAACCTTTTGTATTGCAGAATACAAGTGGCAGCGGATTAACTATAATTGAAGCTTTGGAAAAAGAAATTGGACGGATCCCTTCTGAAGTTGCTTTTGGTATTGTTTTGTTAACTCCAGATGATATGGGGTATCCCAAAAATTCAAGCCCAGAGGGGGCAAAGCCTAGGGCTAGGCAAAATGTTGTTCTAGAAATGGGGATGTTATTATCATCTATTGGTAGAAGTAGGGTTGCAATCTTAAAGAAAGGTTCTTTGGAAGTGCCCTCTGATGCCAGTGGAATTCTATATATACCTTTTGAAGATCATATAAGAGAAACTGTTCCAAAGCTTGTGGAGAGGTTAAACGAAAGCGGTTTTAAAATGACGCCTGAGAATATTTCTAAAGCATCATTTTAATATGTAAGGGCTACAGGCTTAGATTAGATTTGGGTGAATAAACCTACAGTTTTTCAGATGGACTAAACCCATTAGCTGCTAGAAACTACGGTCAAGATCCAAGGAGTTCTACCCATACGCAAACTCCAAAACAAGCTGTATATTATCCACCTAAGACAGCTATTGGTATAAGAGAAGCGGGGGAGCCTGCTGGTGAAAAAGGAGCGCAAGAAACTGGTGCAGTTGCCGGTGCGCCTTGTCGGGTATATTTTTCCGTTGAGAATGCACTGGTATCGACATTATTGTTTGAATTTCACTTCGAAATAATGTGAATTTAGCATCTTATACTAAAAACGAGTGCTATTTGGGGCGACTTCAGGGACGGTAAAGCGGCAATTTGCTGTTACGTCCGGTGCAGTATCGGAGTCGGAGCAGAATTCTGTGCCGATTGCGCGTAATACTATTGCAGCGAAGATTCAGACGGGCAAGCGGGTGCTGTAGCGACAGATTTGCAATGATGGGGGGAATGCGGCGACTTAAGGTGTGATCAAAGCTTTGAATATTTCGCTGCGGTAGTTGAAGGATGCGGAGCGTCTGGATGTGGAGCGTGGCATTGAAGGCGACGCGGCTGCGTCGTTATTTCGGCGTTCCCGTGCGGTTTTCGAGCGAGAAAAGCGGCTTTACTTTTAATGGGCGCAACCGCCGTCTGCCCAGAGACGGCGGTGAATGCGCTGCTGTCTTTTATATACAGTATCTTAAGCAAGGATATCAACGGTGCGCTGCAAAGCAGGTTGGTTCTGCAGGTTGTTTTTGTGCGTCGATCAGCTGGGGCACAGTAGTTTGACGCAAGATATTCTGGAAGAATTTTGCGAGTGGTGGACGAATAGGCTGGTGCTTTGGCTGACTAACTAAGAACTGATCAAGCCGCCAGATTTTGCGGCTGCAGTGGGTAGCGCGGTGATTTTGAAAGCTGATGCACCCAAACTGCTATTTCAGACTTTACAGACGAAGAGCAGGAGAAAATCGCTCATTCGTTTTCGAATGGATGAACCAGATAGATTATTTGACGCTTGTTTTGATTTTGGCTGCCAGACTGAATGAGTGGCTGGTTTGATGCCTAAGAGCAAGCCAGATGTGCTTGAGGCAGTCTTGTTTCACTCTGCTTTTGAGAGCCAATTCAGACGCCCGGAGACGCTTCTATCGCACGGTTTGACGGGATTGATTACTATCAACTCTATAGAGAAATAGCCGGGCAGGGCGGTCTAGCTTGATGGCAGCTATCAACAGGCGCATCTTGCAAGTTATTCGGGCGAGTGAGTGCTGGCGATGGGCTGGCACAACGGGCATTCAAGTGCTGTTTGCGCGGACTTGGCTTGCTGTTTTTGCGCTGAGAGTGATGGGTTTTGCTACTGTTTTAATAGCGGTAAAGCCCGTTAAATTGTGCGATAGAGGCGTTCTTTGGGCCTTTTATTTGCTCCCAAAAACAGAGCGTATGTAGCAAGCCCGGGCTGCATCCGGCTTGCGCTTTCGCGCCCACGGATGGATTTGAACGGCGCTTCAAGGCAGCACGAATTCGGCTACCAGTGGCAAATGGTCGGAGAGACTGGGCCAGTTGTGGCTGCCCGCGTGCCCGTGCGCGTGTTGGGGCACGAACTGGCGGGCGCAGTGCAGGCCGCGTGCGTAGACGTGGTCTAGCTGCGCCAGGGGCAGGCGCGAGGGGAAGGTGGGGCAGCCGGGGGTGTTGCGAAGGCCGGACTGGGCCAGGATGGCTTGCAGTTTCTGGCTCCAGTCGTTGAAGTCGCCCGCAACCAGCAAGGGCGCGCTGGCAGGCACCTGGCGTGCAATGAACTGTTGCAGCTGGCGCGCCTGGCGCACGCGGCTGGCGCCGAGCAGGCCCAGGTGAACAACGATGACGTGGACGTGGTGGCCCTGCACGTCAATGACCGAGTGCAGCAGGCCGCGCTGCTCGAAGCGGTGGTCTGAAATGTCCTGGTGCTGGTGGCTGAGCACGGGCCAGCGCGAGAGCATGGCGTTGCCGTGTTCGCCGTGGGCGGTGACGGCGTTGGTCATGTAAACCGACTGGTAGCCCGCCGGGGCCAGGTATTCGGCTTGTGGCTGGCGAGGCCAGCTGGCAAAGCGCCGCTCGGCTTTGCGGTTGAGCTTGCGCACTTCTTGCAGACACACCACGTCTGCGTGCAGGCTGGCGATGGCGTGCTGGAGGTTGTGGATTTCCAGCCGCTGCGAGGGCCAGACGCCTTGCACGCCTTTGTGGATGTTGTAGGTCACTACCCGCAGAGAGCGGGCGTGGACGTGGGCGGCGCCGCTGGCGCTCATGGGGCAGGGCGCGTGTCAGTGGCTGGCAGGCTGCGGGTTGCGCAGGCGGATGTGCAGCTCGCGCAGTTGTTTTTCGTCTACGGGCGAGGGCGCTTGTGTGAGCAGGCACTGCGCGCGCTGGGTTTTGGGGAAGGCGATGACGTCGCGGATGGATTCGGCGCGGGTCATGAGCGTGACCAGCCGGTCCATGCCGAAGGCCAGGCCGCCGTGCGGGGGCGCGCCGTATTGCAGGGCGTCGAGCAGGAAGCCGAATTTGGCCTGGGCGTCTTCGGGCGTGATTTTGAGGGCGGAAAACACTTTGCTTTGCACGTCGGCGCGGTGAATGCGGATGGAGCCGCCGCCCAGCTCCCAGCCGTTGAGCACCATGTCGTAAGCCTTGGCCAGACACTGGCCGGGGTCGCTGTCCATGAGGTTTTCGTGGCCGTCTTTGGGGCTGGTGAAGGGGTGGTGCATGGCGTTCCAGCGGTTTTCTTCTTCGTCGAACTCGAACATGGGGAAGTCCACCACCCACAGCGGCGCCCAGCGGTCTTCGAAAAGGCCCGCCTTTTTGCCGAATTCGCTGTGGCCGATCTTCAGGCGCAGTGCGCCGATGGCGTCGTTGACGATCTTGGCTTTGTCGGCGCCGAAAAAGAGGATGTCGCCGTTTTGCGCGCCGGTGCGCTCCAGCACGGCGGCCAGGGCCTTGTCGTGCAGGTTTTTGACGATGGGCGATTGCAGGCCCTCGCGGCCTTTGGCGGCGTCATTGACCTTGATCCAGGCCAGGCCCTTGGCGCCGTAAATCTTCACGAAGTCGGTGTAGCCGTCGATTTCGCCCCGGCTGATTTCGCTGCCGCCGGGCACGCGCAGCGCCACCACGCGCCCGCCGGGCGTGCTGGCCGGGCCGCTGAAGACTTTGAAGTCCACATCGCCCATCACGTCTGTCAGTTCGGTGAATTCGAGCTTCACGCGCAAATCGGGCTTGTCGGAGCCGAAGCGGTGCATGGCCTCGGCGTAGGGCATGACGGGGAATTCGCCCAGTTCCACGCCCAGCGTTTGCCTGAAAACCTGCGTGATCATTTCCTGGAACAGGCTGCGGATGTCTTGCTCGTCCAGAAAAGAGGTTTCGATATCGATTTGCGTGAATTCCGGCTGGCGGTCGGCGCGCAGGTCTTCGTCGCGGAAGCACTTGGTGATTTGGTAGTAGCGGTCAAAGCCGGCCACCATCAGCAGCTGCTTGAAGAGCTGGGGCGATTGCGGCAGCGCGAAAAAGTGCCCGTCATGCACGCGGCTGGGCACCAGGTAGTCGCGCGCGCCTTCAGGCGTGCTCTTGGTGAGCATGGGCGTTTCGATGTCGATGAAGCCGTGCTCGTCCAGAAACTTGCGCACGGCCATCGCCACGCGGTAGCGCAGCATGAGGTTGCGCTGCATCACGGGGCGGCGCAAATCCAGCACGCGGTGCGTCAGGCGCGTGGTCTCGCTCAGGTTCTCGTCGTCAAGCTGGAAAGGCGGCGTGACGGAAGGGTTGAGCACCTTCAGCTCGTGGCACAGCACTTCCACCTTGCCGCTTTTGAGGCTGTCGTTCGTGGTGCCTTCAGGGCGGGGGCGCACCAGGCCCGTGACTTGCACGCAGAACTCGTTGCGCAGGTCTTCCGCCGTTTTGAACATGGCGGGGCGGTCGGGGTCGCAAACCACCTGCACATAGCCTTCGCGGTCGCGCAGGTCGATGAAGATCACGCCGCCGTGGTCGCGCCGGCGGTTCACCCAGCCGCACAGGGTTACGGTCTGGCCGTTCAGCGCCTCGGTTACGAGGCCGCAGTAGTGGGTGCGCATAGACATGATGGACTTTCTTTGTTACTTGCCAGAATGGGAAACAGGGTTGCTGATGGCGGGAGCGGCAGGGGCCGACTGCGCGCGGGCGGGCGGGGCCACCACGCCCATGGAAATCACGTATTTGAGCGCCTCATCCACGCTCATGGCCAGCTCCACCACGTCGGCGCGGCGCGCCAGCAGGAAGTAGCCTGAAGTCGGGTTGGGCGTGGTCGGCACGTAAACGCTGACCAGCTCATCGCCCAGGCCGCGCGCGGCCAGATGCGCCGCCACCTCGCCGCCGGGCCGGCCCGTCAGAAAGGCCACCGTCCACGCGCCCTGGTGCGGAAACTGCACCAGCACCGCCTTGGAAAACGCCTGGCCGGAGCCGGAAAACAGCGTGTCCGACACCTGCTTGACGCTGCTGTAGATGCTGCGCACCACCGGAATGCGGGTCATCAGCGCGTCCCAGCGGCGCAGCCACCACTGGCCCACCATGTTCGCCACGAAAACGCCCGTGCCGAAGATGATGACCGTCACCAAAATGACGCCCAGCCCCGGCACGCGCCGAAGCTGGCCGCCCACGGTAACCATGCCGGGAATCACGGCCTCCAGCGCGCTCAGCACGCTCAGAAAAATGCCGTTGAGAATGCCCATTAACCACAGCAGCACCCAGGCCGTAATAGCCGCTGGCAGCCAGACCAGCAGGCCCGTAACGAAATATTGACGCAGCCGGTGCATGACGCGAGCGCTCGAACTGCCTAGTCCGCCGCAGCTGCGCTGCCCGGTGAAGCTGCCACGCTACTGGCCGCAGCCGCATCGCCAGAGGTGCCGGAAGAAGCGCCCGCTGCCGCGCCGGAAGAAGGCGCATCCGAAGCCGGCGCTGAAGAGGCGTCTGCCTTGCCTTCGTTGCGAAAGTCCGTGACATACCAGCCCGAGCCTTTGAGCTGAAAGCCCGCTGCCGTTACCTGCTTGACAAAAGCAGGCTGGCCACAGGAAGGGCAGACCTTCAATGGCGCGTCAGACATCTTCTGCAACACATCCTTGGCAAAGCCGCAATGGCTGCACTTGTAGGCATAAATCGGCATGGAAAAACAGATTGGGCGGCAAGCACATGCGCCTGCCGCCCGCAAAAAGCTTGTAATTATAGTTTTCCGGCTTATTCAGCGGCGAAGCGCCTGAACGCATGTCCAATCGGCTTCTGGCCTGGAAAACTGCCTTGCCCACTCCAGTTCGGCGTGCGCTAGTTGCCAGCGCTTCTACTGAACATCAGAGCAAGCCGCGAGGAAGAAAACGGAGCATGGCGAGCCAAGCGCAAGCAACCGGTGAGCGGATGGAGGGCTTTATTTTGCTCCTCTATTTATAGCTATATGTCCTAGTGAAATCAGCGCAGAACATCATTTCATCCGCCTGAATTAGCTCCTGTTTTTGATGCGCCTGGCAAGCCATCAACACGCCGCTCAATACCGCGCTTCGCTCTTTTGACGCTGGCGGAGACGCCCTCTTCAGCAAAGTGCTTGCCAGCACTTGCCACTACATGCCGGTCATGTCGCTTGGGGACCTTGGGGACATGGGGAATTTTTGCTATTCACTTTGGGTTTGAGGACAGATTTTTAGGGGCATGGGAACTGAAAAGTTCACCCCGCTGAATCTGCTCCTGTTTCTGATGCCTTTGGGCCATCAGGCGGCGGGCTGGCCCCGGGCGCTTGCAGGCTTTCGCGCCAGCCTTGCAGCAAGGCGGTGAGGGCGGCGTCGTTGCGGGCGAAGCGGCGGCAGTGCGCGCAGATGAGCGTGTGGCAGGCGGCGCGGGCGCGCAGGGGCCAGGGCGCGCGCGGGCCGAGCTGGCCGCTGGCGAGCAAGGTGGTGTATTGCTGGCAGTTCATCAGGGGCGTTCCTTGCGGGGCGCAGGGGGCGGGCTGGCAAACCAGTTCTGGCCCAGGCACAGTTGCAGTTGCTTGCGGGCGCGGCTCATGCACTGCCAGTAGTCGGCGCGGGTGATGGCGAGCGTGGCGCAGATTTCATCGGCGTCGCAGTCGAGCAGCTCTTTCATGCTGAACACGCGGGCGGGCTTGGGCGGCAGTTTGCTCACGCAGGCTTCGAGCACGGCGAAGAACTGGCTGTTTTGCAGCTGGCTTTCGGGGTCGTGCCAGAGGGCGGGGCCGGCGCCGGTTTGCCAATGGCCCCGGCTATCGAAGAGTTCGGCGTCGAGCGCGTCAGCGCCCCCGGCCGTGGCGCTGGCCGCAGGCGGCGTGCCGTGGCGGTAGCGGGCGCGCAGGCGGTCGGTGATTTTGTGTTTGAGAATGCCAAAGAGGTAGCCGCGCGCGTCGCCCTGCCGGGGGCCGCCGCCGCGCGGCGGCGCAGCGGCGGGGGCGGCCAGCACGGCCAGCAGGGTGTCTTGCACGGCGTCTTCGGCTTCTTCGTCGGGTTGCAGGTGCAGGCGGGCAAAGCGCAACAGGGGCGCGCGCCAGGCGCGGGCCAGGGCGCCGGCATCGGTCCAGGCGCTGGCGGGGTCAGCGGAGGCGGTCATGGGTGGGGATTATTGGAGCGGCGCGGGCCGAAGCGGCGGCCTGACGGCGCCCCGCCGCATTCGCTCCTTGATTCATAGCATGGCCTCTTGGATGAATCTGCGCGAATGCCATTTTCAGCGCCCTGATTTCGCTCTTGTTTTTGATATGTTCCCGCGCCAGCGGCCCGGCTGCGGGCCGGTTTTTTTGGGGCCGCGCCGCCTATTTGCCGCGCCGCATGACTGCAATGGCCGCGCCGCCCGCTGCGGCCACGGCGGCGGCCAGCAGCCAGGGCAGCGGCTGGCGCGCGTTCACGCTGATGCCCGCCAGCGCCCAGCCGCCTTGCCCCGCCGGGGCCAGCTGCAAGCGGTAGAGCAGCTCCACCAGCGCGATCAGCCCCGCCAGCAGCGCGGCCCAGGCCAGCGCCAGCGCTGCATGGCGCGCCTGCGGGCGGCGCAGCGCGCCAGCCAAACCGCGCCGCATGCCGGGCAGCAGGCTGGCCAGGCCGCCGGGGGCATACATGACCATCAGCAAAAAAGTCAGGCCCATGTAGAGCGTCCAGGCCGGGGTGATTTCAGACAGCCACACCGTGGCCAGCACCATCAGCACGCCCCCCAGCATGGGGCCGGTGAACGCACCCGCGCCGCCCAGAAAGACGAACAGCAGATACGCGCCCGAGCGCTGCGCGCCCAGCGATTCGGGCGTGACGATTTCAAACAGCAGCGCCGCCAAAGCGCCCGCCACGCCCGCAAAAAAGCCCGCCACGCAAAAGCCCAGCCAGCGCACGCGGTGCGGGTTGCAGCCAATGAACTCGGCGCGCTCGGCGCTGTCGCGCACGGCGCTCAGCAGCCGCCCCAGCGGCGTGTGCGTGAAGGCGTACATCAGCGCCGTGCAGGCAAAGGCGTAGGCGGCCGCCAGCGCGTACATCTGCGCGGGCGGCCCGAAGCTGATGCCCCAGACTTCGCCCGTGACGCGGTCGGCCGGCACGCCCGCCTCACCGCCGAACACCGCCGGAAACATGAGTGCGATGGCCGCCACCATCTCGCCCATGCCCAGCGTCATCATGGCGAACACGCCGCCGCCGTGCCGCGCGCACACCCAGCCCAGCGCGGCTGCGGCCGCCAGCGCCGCCGCGCCGCCAGCCAGCGGCAGCAGGCTCACCGGCACGCCCCAGCCCGCCGCCAGCAGGTGAATGGCCGCATACGCGCCCAGCCCCGTGTACACCGCGTGCCCGAAACTGAGCATGCCGCCCTGCCCGAGCAAGATGTTGTAGGAAAGGCAGGCAATCACGGCAATGCCCATCTGCGCCAGCAAATTGAGCGCGTAGCCGCCGGGGAAAACCAGCGGCAGCAGCGCCAGCAGCAGCGCGTAGGCCAGCCAGGGCAGAGCGGCGTTCACATGGGGCGCGAAAGACTCCACCGGCCTGGCGCGGGCGGCCAGGCGGGCGGCCAATTCAGGCGGCGGCCAGGCCATCAGCCGCGCTCATACGGATTGGGCACGCCCAGCGCGGCGAGGATGCGCGTTTCCTGCGCCTCCATCGCCTCGGCGTCGGCCTCGCTGGTTTCGTGGTCCCAGCCCTGCGCGTGCAGCGCGCCGTGCACCAGCAGATGGGCGTAGTGATCGGCCAGCGGCTTGTCCAGCGCGGCGGCCTCGCGGGCGAGCACGGGCGCGCACAGCACGAGATCGGCCTGCAAAACGGGGGCATGGCAGTAATCGAAGGTGAGCACGTTGGTGGCGTAGTCCTTGCCGCGAAAGTCGCGGTTGAGCTGGCGGCCCTCGTCTTCGCCCACAACGCGCACGGTGATTTCGGCGGCTTGCAAGGCTTCGTCCAGCGCCGCGCGCAGCCAGCGGGCGGCGCGGTGGCGGGGCAGGGCGGCGCGGTGCAAGGCGGCATCGGGCAGGCGGCGGGCAAATTGCAGGCTCAGGGCAAGTTCAGGCATGGCGGCAGGCGGGAAAGCGTGGGCGGAAAAAGCGGAAAAAGCGGAAAAAGCGCGGGCGCGGCTACGGCCGGGCAAAAGCGGGAACAAAGGCGGGAACAAAGGCGGGAACAAAGGCGGGAATCATGGCGCGAATGACGCGATCGGCCACGGCAGGAATAAAGTCATTTTATTTCCAGCCTGCCCAGGGCGCGCTTGCCTTTCAGAGGACTGTTTTTGGGATTGAAGATGCCGGCGTGGTTTTGCTTCCGTTCAAAATGCCGGCATGTTGCTTTTAATCATTGCGCCGCCGCAAAACGTATAAATATCAGCGGCCGTGTCCGTTCTTGATTCTGGCCTCGCGCAAATTCAAATCTGCGCGGCCAGATACCGCCGCCATTGGGGTGCCGTCATTTAATCGCTGTCATTTAATCGCTGTCATTTAATCGCTGTCATTTAATCGCTGTCATTTCATCGCTGTCATTGAGCCGCCGTTGCCATCGCCTTTCGCGCGCGGCTTCGCTTCGCGGGCGGGTTTGCCCAGCTTTCCGGCCGGGGCTTGATAATGAAGGAATGAGTGAGGGAATGAACAAGGATTTTCGCTGCAAGAAATGAATGGTTTGCAGCGCATTGCGTTTCTGCCGCTGAAACGGGCTGCCAAGTCTGCCGGAAGCAGGCAGCGGCGCTTCTGGCGGGGAAAAGGCGTGCAAAAAGAGGATTGGGGCGTTTCCAAAAAGCGTTCAGGCAGCCTTGCGCACGGGCAAAAGGCTGCCTGAAAAAGCGGCCTGAAAAGGCTTACAGCGCAGTGAAAAACGCGGCCAGGCCAAGGAAGATGCCCGGCACATTGGCCACCACAATCGGCCAATCGCGCTGTTTTTTGAACAGGCCGTAGCAAGTCCATAGCGAGCAGTTCACAAAAGCCACGAAAGGCTGCACCGGATTGCCCTTGTGGCCAGAGAGGTTGTCGGCAATCTGCGGGATATAGGCCACATACATGCCGACCGACATGATGCTGGCGATAGTGCCCAGAATTTTGATTTGTTTTTCGGTCATTGCTTTATCCCTTGAGGGGAGTTGAGTAGAACATGCAACCGGCTTGAGACGCGCCGGCTGCCGGTTTCGGACAACAGGCCGCCCGAAACCATTCAATTATAAAATCGGGCCAGCCTGCTGGCGCTTGAATCCAATCACCATCTGGTTTGCAGGTTTTGAGAATCTATTTGTGGTTTTCTGCACGGCAAAGGTTTGAATATCACCCTGAAAGCGTGCAGTTGCCGCAGTTGCGGCTACGGCGGCAAGCCTTGCGCCCGAAGCTGCGCTTTTGCACCACGGACAGATTGCGAACAGGTTCTGCAAAAACGGCCCGCCACGCTCACGCCGCCCGCCCCGTATGCTTTGGCCCATGCGCCGCCGCCGCTTTTTCCGCCTGTTCGCTCTGCTGGCCGCGCCGCCTTGGGCGGCCGCGCAGGGCGAAGCGCCGCCCGCGCCCCAGCTGGCCCGCAGCTACCGGGGCGGTCTGCATCTGCCTGACTGGCTGGTGAGCGAAAAGTACGACGGCGTGCGCGCCTGGTGGGACGGGCAGGCCCTGTATTCACGCACGGGCCGCCGCCTGCCCGCGCCCGCCTGGTTCACCGAAGGCTGGCCGCGCATGGCGCTGGACGGCGAGCTGTGGGCGGGCCGTGGCGCTTTCGAGCAGGCGCAGTCCGCCGCCGCGCGCCAGCAGCCAGATGACGCGGCCTGGCGCGGCCTGCGCTTCATGGCGTTTGACGCGCCCCGGCACGGCGGCCCGGCCACTCCGTTTGCCGAGCGCCTGACGGCCTTGCAGGCAGCCATTGGCCGCGCGGGCCGCCCCACCTTGCAAGCCGTGCCGCAGCGCCGCGTGGCCACCGAAGCCGAACTGCTGGCCTGGCTGCGCGAAGTAACGCGCGGCGGCGGCGAAGGGCTGATGCTGCACCGCGCCAACGCGCCCTGGCAAAGCGGCCGCAGCGGCCAGCTGCTCAAGCTCAAGCCGCATGAAGACGCCGAGGCCCGCGTCATCGCCCACCTGCCGGGCAAGGGCCGCCACGCGGGCCGCCTGGGCGCGCTGCTGGTTCAAACGCCCGAAGGCCGGCGCTTTCGCATCGGCTCGGGCTTTACCGATGCCCAGCGCGAAGCGCCGCCGCCCGTGGGCGCCTGGGTCACCTACCGCTACCGTGGCCTGCACGAAGGCAGCGGCCTGCCACGCTTTGCCACCTTCTTGCGCGTGCGCGAAGAAGGCTTGTAAAGGAACCCGTTCAGCGTCTTTGGGCAAGGAACGCCTGGGGCATTGCCTTGAAGGTGTGAAGTTCGCTTCTCCTGCCTATCTGCACCGCCACATGCGCGCCAATGTGTTTTTGACGCCCTGGACGAAGGGCCGGCTTGCGTAGCCGCCATCGCACAGCGGACGTGCATCCGGCACAGGCTGCTCTTGCTGCGCTTCAGCGCCAGCGTCCCTTGGCGATCGTTTACGTTGGCTGTTTATGGCCACAGCGTGCGGCAGGCCTCAGGAGGGGCTGCCCGCCAGCGCGCTGACGCTTTTGCGGCGATAATCCGCCGTTTTTTCCGGCGCGCCTTTTTTCCGCCTTTTTCACGCAGGGCGCGCCGGAGCCGATTGCATCCGCCCTCTCGCATCGCACCGCAGGTGCGGCTTTTGAAAGCATTCAAGAGCCGCCCTGGCTTTCTGGCCCCGCCCTGTTTTTCTGCGGGGCCGCGCCTTTGGCCACCGCTTGCGCCCCCGCTTGCGCGGCCAAAGGCAGAAATTGAACGACAAGCGCTGTTGGAAGGTTGGTGTTTGTCCTGCCGCCGGGCCTTTTTCGCCTGGTGTTTTGCGGCAGGTTCTTCCACACGCGCGCTTGGTGATCCCGCTGGTTTTTGCCCGCCGGATTGGCGCCGTTTTTTTGACAAGAAAGCCTTTAGCGATGAACCCCTTCGCCTCTTCTGCCCTGCCTGCTTCTGACTGCGCCACGGATGCCGCCAGCGCTGCGCCCGCTTCCGAACCCGCTGCCGCGCCTCTGGATGAGGCCAGCGCCCAAGCGCCCGGCCACGAAACCGCCGCCCGCACGGCTGACGCCGGCGAAACGCCGGAAAACGGCGCCAGCGAAAGCGCCAGCAGCGAAACCGCCAACGACGAACCCGCCGACACCGGAAACGCCAGCGGCGAAAACGCCTTCGCCGCCCTGGGCCTGGCCCCGGAGCTGGTGCAGGCCGTGGCCGACATGGGCTACACCGCGCCCACGCCCGTGCAGCAGCAAGCCATTCCGCTGGCCCTGCCGCAAGCGGGCAGCGACGCCTTCATTGACCTGATGGTGTGCAGCCAAACGGGCAGCGGCAAAACCGCCGCCTTCCTGCTGCCCATGCTGCACACGCTCATCGGCATGCAGGCCGAAGCCGCCGAGCGCGAAAAAGCCGAGTGGCAGGCCCGCGTGGCCCAGGCCCTGGCGCGCGGCGAGCCGGCCCCCAAAAAACCCCGCCGCAAAAACCCCACCGACCGCCGCAACTTCAAGCCCGCCGTGCCCGGCGCGCTGGTGCTGTGCCCCACGCGCGAGCTGGCGCAGCAAGTGGCGGGCGACGCCATCGAGCTGGTGCGCCACGTGCGCGGCCTGCGCATCGCCACCATCGTGGGCGGCATGCCCTACCAAATGCAAATCGCCCGGCTGCAAAACGCCAACCTCGTTGTCGCCACGCCGGGCCGCCTGCTGGACTTGAGCGCCAGCGGCCAGGTGCGGCTGGACGGCGTGCGCTTTCTCGTGCTTGATGAAGCCGACCGCATGCTCGATCTGGGCTTTGCCGACGCGCTGGCCGAAATCCACCTGCAAACCCAGCAGCGCCAGCAAACCATGATGTTTTCGGCCACCTTCGCCCCGCGCATCCAGCAGCTGGCCATGCGCGTCATGCGCGAAGGCGGCGCACACGCAAAGCGCATCGAAATCGCCTCGCCGCAAGAGCGCCACGCCAACATCGAGCAGCAGCTTTACTGGGCCGACACCCCGGAACACCGCCGCGCCCTGCTCGACCACTGGCTGCGCAGCCCCGAAATCGACCAGGCCATCGTCTTTGCCTGCACGCAAGTGGAATGCGAGGAACTGGCGCAAGACCTCCAGCAATCAGGCTTTGCCGCCGTCTCCCTGCACGGCGCGCTCAGCCAGGCCCTGCGCAACCGGCGCCTGAAAGCCCTGCGCGACGGCCGCGTGCAAATCCTCGTGGCCACCGACGTGGCCGCGCGCGGGCTGGACGTGCCCACCCTCTCGCACGTCTTCAACTACGGCCTGCCCATGAAAGCCGAGGACTACACCCACCGCATTGGCCGCACGGGCCGCGCCGGGCGCGACGGCCTGGCCGTCACCCTGGCCGAAATCCGCGACCGCCGCCGCCTGGCCGACATCGAGGCCTACACGCGCCAGCCCTTTGCCGTCCACACCATCGCGGGCCTGGAGCCGCAGAAATACTTCCCGCCCGTCACCGCTCCCCGCCCCGCTGGCGGCGCCAAAGGCAAGCACGGCCAAGGCGGCCGCAAACAGGGCAGGCAGCAAGACTGGCAGCCGCGCTTTGAGCGCGGCGGCCGCAAGTTCGAGAGCCGCTTTGACTCCCGGAGCGGCGACCGCTTTGAAGAACGCTTCGATAGCCGACGCCCCGCTGGCGGCCGCCGCTTTGACGAACGATTTGGCGAGCGCTCCGACGCGCGCTTCAGCGACCGCGACGCGGGCCGCTTTGAGCGGCGCCCGCGCGATGGCGAGCGCTTCGCGCCTCGCGGCAACTGGCAGGAAGGCGGCTGGAGCGGCGGCAGCGAGCGCCGCGAGCGCTTTGCCGACCGCGCGGCCCCCTTCGCCCCGCGCGCTGGCCGCCGCAACGAGCGCTTCGAGTCTTTTGACCGCCCTGAGCGCCCCGCCCGCAGCCCCCGCGCCGACCGCTTCGAGCGCCCCTCCGAGCGTTCATTCGAGCGCCTGCCCGAGCGCGACGGCCGCCGCGCCCCGCGCGAAGCCGGCCAGGGCGAGCGCTTCAAGCGCTTCGAGCGCCGCAACGAAGCTGCGGACGGCCAGCGCCCCCGCCACTTTGAAAAAGACGCCCAGCCCGCGCGCAAAGGCAAGCCTGAAGGCAAATTCGCTGGCTCATATGAAAGCAAGCCCGGCAGCCGCGCGCCCTATGGCGGCGTCAGCACCCTGCGCCGCTGGGACGCCACCGCCGGCCGCCCCGCCCGCAGCGAAAGCGCCGGAAACAGCGAACGCCCGGCCCGCCGCCCCTACACGCCGCGCGGCTGAAATCCCGCTGGCATCTGGGCCGCAAAGAGCGGATCCGCGCCCAACTCTGGCGCGGACTCGCCCTCCCTGGCAGCGCCCTGTATTTGCTCCTGAATACATAGCGTGATGTCCTAGTGAAACGGGCGCGAAGGCCGTTTCAAGCTCCCCTGAATTTGCTCCCGTTTCTGAACCTCTCCCGCCTTGTTGGCGCGAGCCGGACGGAACTGCAAAAGCCGGGCGCTTTGCACCCGTCCAGCGCCTGGCCGTAAAGGGCCGCAAGGCGCAAACCGCGCCTGACTTGGAAACTGTCCGCTTGCGGCCCGGCAAGGCATTCGCCAAGTCGCAGCCAGGCCCAATCCGCGCTTTTCGCTCCGCAAATAGCTGATCAGGCTCTTGAAGCGCTAACCCAAAAGCGCCGCGCCCGCCGCTTGCGGCGGGCCATTCACCTTTGGCGCGATCGGCCATTGCGGGGCGGCTTCCGGCGAAAGCGCTCCTTGCCGGATGATCTGCGGCTCGCGCGCCTTGCGTTTTTTTTCCGCCGCGCTTTTTCCTGCCCTTGCCGTGACAGGCTCTGGAAACCTGTTCATCGCCTGGCCGCAAGGGAACGCAAACCGCAGACGGCTTCATGACTTTCTTGCCGCTCATCAAGGATTTGCAGCGCCGCAGGCCGCCCGAAACCGCGTTCTGGCATCCACTGAACAACCGTGAACCGATTCTGAAAGCCACATGCAAACCGCCATGCTGATCAACGCCTTGCTGCTGGGCCTGACGGGCGGGCCGCATTGCATCGCCATGTGCGGGGCGGCCTGCGCGGGCATTGGGCAGGCGGTGGTTGTGGGCATGCCAAGGCAGCCAGGCCGCCCCGCGCGGGCGGCGCGGGCGATGGCGCTGTTTCAGCTGGGGCGGCTGGCGGGCTATGGCGCTTTGGGCGCGCTGGCGGCTGCCTCCGTGCAGGGCCTGGGCTGGCTGGCCACGCACGCGGCGGCGCTGCGGCCCGTGTGGAGCATGCTGCATATCGGCGCGGCGGCCATGGGCCTGATGCTGCTGATCTGGGCGCGGCAGCCGCTGTGGCTGGAAACGGGCGCGCGGCGCGTGTGGGCGCGGGTGCGCGCGGCGTCGGGCCGCTGGGGGCTGGCCGCGCCGCTGGCCATTGGCTTTGTGTGGGCGCTGCTGCCTTGCGGGCTGCTGTATTCGGCGGTGCTGGTGGCGGCGCTGACGGGCGACGCGCTGCAAGGGGCTGCGGCGATGGCGCTGTTTGCCGCAGGCTCGGGCCTTTCGCTGCTGGCGGGGCCGTGGCTTTTGCTGCGCCTGGGCGTGAACGGGCGCGGCCCCTGGAGCATGCGGCTGGCAGGGCTGGCGCTGATGCTGACGGCCCTGTGGGGGCTGTGGCATGGGCTGGTGTATCAGCAAGCGCCGTGGTGCGTGGCGCCTTGAAGCTTGCCCAAAGCCTGGCCGTGAGGGCGACAGGGCGACAGGGCGACAGGGCGAATCAGGATGGGCTGCAAGAAGCAGGCAAGTCTTGTGGCCCGGTGAGGATTTGCAAGGCCGCAGGCCGGCGGATCACTTTTCGCACCTGCGGCGCAGGCGTTGAACAGGGCTTTTTAGCTCCTCTATCCATAGCATGATGTCCTAGTGGAAACTGCGCCGGATGGCATTTCTGACCCCTTGAATCCGCTCCTCTTTTTTTTAAGGTTTCCGGGCGGGCAGGGCCAGCTTCGCGGCGGGGTATCCGCCCCCCAGCGCCGGCGCGCCGCCTTTTTACAATTTGCCGCTTTGCGCCCCCGCCCCGTTTGTGGCCGGGGGTTTTTGTCGTTTCTTTCTGCCGCCCCGCCATGCCATTGCCCAAGCTCGTTCCTGCCAAACGCCATACGCTGCCGCGCCCGCCGGGCAGTGCGGATGCGCTGCTGCTGGCGCGGCTGGGCGAGCGGGAAAAGGCGCAGGGGCGGCTGCTGGCCGTGGTGTGCGCGGATGCGGGCGATGCGCGCAGGCTGCTGGACGAATTGCCGTTTTTCGCGCCGGGCTTGCGTGCGGCGCTGTTTCCGGACTGGGAGACGCTGCCTTATGACCGCTTTTCGCCGCATCAGGATTTGATCAGCGAGCGGCTGGCCACGCTTTGGGCCATACGCCAGGGCGCGGCGGATGTGGTGCTGATGCCAGCCACCACGGCGCTGTACCGGCTGGCGCCGCCTGCTTTTCTGGCGGCCTACACCTTTCACTTTGAAACGGGGCAAAAGCTGGACGAGGCGGCGCTGAAAGCGCAGCTGACGCTGGCGGGCTACCAGCACGTCACGCAAGTGGGCAGCCCGGGCGAATACGCGGTGCGCGGCGGGCTGATTGACCTGTACCCGATGGGCAGCGCCGAGCCGTACCGCGTGGATTTGTTCGACGACGAGATTGACTCCATCCGCGCGTTTGATCCCGACAGCCAGCGCAGCCTGCACGCGGTGCCGCAGGTGCGGCTGCTGCCCGGGCGCGAGTTTCCGATGGACGAGGACGCGCGCGCCAAATTCCGCCACCGCTGGCGCGAGCTGATGGAAGGCGACCCCACGCGCAGCCGCATTTACAAGGACATGGGCGCGGGGCTGGCGACGGCGGGCATTGAGTACTACCTGCCGCTGTTTTTTGACGAGACGGCGACGGTGTTCGACTACCTGGGCGCAGAGGCCACGCTGGCGCTGCATGGCGATCTGGAGGCGGCTTTTTCGCGCTTTTGGCAAGACACGCGCGAGCGCTGGCGCATGGCGCAAAGCGACGCCGCGCACCCCGTGCTGGCGCCGCAAGCGCTGTTTTTGAGCGCCGAAGACTTTTACGTGGCGGCCAAGGCGCATGCGCAGCTGGCCTTGCGCGCGGCTCCGCACACGCAAGCGCCGCAAGGCGATGCCGACGCCGACGCTGCCAGCGGCGCCGAATTTGCGCCGCTGCCCGCGCTGGCCGTGGCGCGCGGCGCGCCCGATCCGCTGGCGCGCTTGCAGCAGCACATGGCGGCGGCCCGCGCCGCAGGCGGCCCGCGCCAGTTGATATTGGCCGAAAGCGATGGCCGCCGCGCCAGCTTGCTGGACTTTTTGCGCGCCAGCGGGCTGAACCCGCCCGCGTTTGACTCGCTGCAAGACTTTCAGCAGGCCACGGGCGAGCCGCTGGGCATCGCCACGGCGGCGCTGGCGCAGGGCTTTGCGTGGCGCGAAGGCGGCATCGACTTCATCACCGAAACCGAGCTGTTCGCCACGGCCGCCGGCGCGCGCCGCCGCAAACGGCAAGAGCAAGTCAGCGATGTGGACGCGCTCATCCGCGACCTCTCCGAGCTGAAAGTGGGCGACCCCGTGGTGCACGCGCAGCACGGCATTGGCCGCTACCGGGGCCTGGTGAACATGGACATGGGCGCAAAAAACCCCGACGGCACGCCCGCCTTGCAGGAATTTCTGCATCTGGAATACGCCCAGCAAGCCGTGCTGTATGTGCCCGTGAGCCAGCTGCACCTGATCGGCCGCTACAGCGGCGTGGGCGCTGACGAAGCCCCCCTGCACAAGCTGGGCAGCGGCCAGTGGGAAAAGGCCAAGCGCAAGGCCGCCGAACAAGTGCGCGACGCCGCCGCCGAGCTGCTCAACATTTACGCGCGCCGCGCCGCGCGCGAAGGCCACGCCTTCCGCTTTGACGCGCGGGACTACGAGCCATTTGCCGCCGACTTCGGCTTTGAAGAAACCGCCGACCAGCAAGCGGCCATACACGCCGTGGTGCAAGACATGATTTCGCCCCGCCCGATGGACCGCCTGGTGTGCGGCGACGTGGGCTTTGGCAAAACGGAAGTGGCGCTGCGCGCGGCCTTCATCGCCGTCACTGGCGGCAAGCAAGTGGCCTTTCTGGCGCCCACCACGCTGCTGGCCGAGCAGCACTACCACACGCTGGCCGACCGCTTCGCGCGCTGGCCCGTGAAAGTGGCCGAGATGAGCCGCTTTCGCTCCGCCAAGGAAACCAGCGCCGCGCTCAAAGGGCTGGCCGAAGGCAGCATCGACATCGTGGTGGGCACGCACAAGCTGCTTTCCGAAAAAACGAAATTCAAAAACCTGGGCCTGCTCATCATTGACGAAGAGCACCGCTTTGGCGTGCGCCACAAAGAGCAAATGAAGCAGCTGCGCGCCGAAGTGGACGTGCTCACGCTCACCGCCACCCCCATCCCCCGCACGATGGGCATGGCGCTGGAAGGCCTGCGCGACTTGAGCGTGATCGCCACCGCCCCCCAGCGGCGGCTGGCCATCAAAACCTTCGTGCGCGAAGAAAGCCAGGGCGTCATCCGCGAAGCCGTGCTGCGCGAACTCAAGCGCGGCGGGCAGGTTTACTTTCTGCACAACGAAGTGGACACCATCGAGCGCCGCCGCGAAGCGCTGCAAGCGCTGCTGCCCGAAGCGCGCATTGCCATTGCCCACGGCCAAATGCCCGAACGCGAGCTGGAACGCGTGATGCGCGACTTCGTCGCCCAGCGCCACAACCTGCTTTTGTGCTCCACCATCATCGAAACCGGCATTGACGTGCCCAGCGCCAACACCATCGTCATCAGCCGCGCCGACAAATTCGGCCTGGCCCAGCTGCACCAGCTGCGCGGGCGCGTAGGCCGCAGCCACCACCAGGCCTACGCCTACCTGCTCGTGCCCGAAATGCAAAGCCTGACCAAACAGGCCCAGCAGCGGCTCGAAGCCATCCAGCAAATGCAAGAGCTGGGCAGCGGCTTTTACCTGGCCATGCACGATCTGGAAATACGCGGCGCGGGCGAAGTGCTGGGCGAAAGCCAAAGCGGCAACATGATGGAAATCGGCTTTCAGCTCTACAGCGACATGCTGGCCGAAGCCGTCAAGGCCCTGCGCGCAGGCAAAGAGCCAGACCTGCTCGCCCCCATGCAGGCCACCACCGAAATCAACCTGCACGCCCCCGCCCTGCTGCCCGCCGACTACTGCGGCGACGTGCACCTGCGCCTGTCCTTCTATAAAAAACTCGCCACCGCCCAAAGTGGCGAGCAAATCGACCGCCTGCTCGAAGAAATCGTGGACCGCTTCGGCAAACTGCCCCCGCCCGCGCAAACCCTCATCGACGTGCACCGCCTGCGCGTGCTCTCGCAGCCCTACGGCGTGCAGAAAGTGGACGCCGCCCCGGGCGTGACCGCCATCAGCTTCCGCCCCAACCCGCCCGTGGACCCGATGGCCATCATCCAGCTCATTCAGAAAAACCGCCACATCAAACTGGCCGGCAACGACAAACTGCGCATCGAACGCGAACTGCCCGAAGTGCGCGACCGCGCCCAGCTCGTGCGCGACGTGCTGCGCAGCCTGGGCCAGCCTGTCGCTCAGAGCGCCGCAGCGGCACAAGCCCGCTGAATGCTTGAAAGCCAGCCCGAATCAAAAACAGCAGCGAATTGAAGGGCAAGCACAAAAGGCATTCGACGCAATAGCGGCGAGCAGCTCGAACTCATCCGCCCTCTGCAGGAGCGCGCGAGCAAGAAAAAAAGCAGCCTGGGCCGGGTGCAAAGCCTGCTGTGCGATGGCGGCTACGCGGGCCAGCCCTTCGCGCAAGGCGTCAAAGTCATCCTGGGTGAGCATGTGACGGCGCAGAGAGCCAAGAAAAGCGAACTTCACGCCTTCAAGGCGACGCGCCGAACGCTGGAGCGTTGAGCGCAGGCCCTTCCCCGCCATTTGCGCGTTTGCCCTGAGTTTGCGGCGTGGGCGCAAAGGTAAGATTTCGCGCTTGCTTTCCAACTGCCCGCCATGCCTGCCTTGCCCCGCTTCTGGTCTGCGCTGACCACCGCTGACTTTGCGCAGATCGATACGGCCCGCGCCATTGCCGTGCTGCCCGTGGGGGCTACCGAGCAGCATGGTCCGCACTTGCCCCTGTCGGTGGATGCCGACATCGCCCACGCCATCGTGCAGGCCGCAGCGCCCCTGGTGGCTGATGAAGTGCCCGCCTTTTTTCTGCCCGTGCAAGCGATTGGCTACAGCCCGGAGCACGCCCACTTTGCGGGCACGCTCACCCTGCGCCCCGAGACTGCCTTGCGCCTGTGGAGCGATATCGCCGAATCCGTGGCCGCCAGCGGCGTGCGCAAGCTGGTGCTTTTCAACACCCACGGCGGCAATGCCGGTTTGCTGGACGGTCTGGCGCGCGAGCTGCGTGCGCGGCTGAGGCTGCTCATTTACCGCTGCAACTGGTTCGATCTGCCTCTGCTGGATGAAGACGGGGGCGATCTCATGGCCCGCTTCAGCCCGCAGGAGCGGCGCTTTGGCGTGCATGCGGGCCAGGTGGAGACGGCTTTCATGCTCGCTGCCGCTCCGCACGCCGTGCGCAGGGAGCGCGCCGAACATTTCCGCTCCAGCAGCGAGGCGCGCGCGCGCGGCTTCGCCCTGCTGGGCAACGGCAAGAGCGCCCGTTTCGCCTGGGCCGCACAAGACCTTCACCCCAGCGGGGCCGCAGGCAACGCCCGCGCTGCCACCACTGGGGATGGGCAGGCCCTCATTGCCGCCGCTGCCCGCGCTTTGGCGGACCTGCTGGCTGAAATCGACCGCCTGCCGCCCGAACTCACCCTGCACGACAACCCACACTTGCCCACGAGCCAACCATGAAACGCCGCTATTTCGTCAAACGCTTCGCCGCCAGCGCGCTGGCCGCCGCCTTGCTTCCAGCCGCACGGGCTGCCGAACTTGCCGCTGAGCCTGCGCCCGTGCCCGGCGCGCCCATCGCGGGCGGCAAGCCTGTGCATGTTCTGGTCGGCTTTCCGCCCGGCGGCGGCACCGATACCGTCGCGCGCCTGCTGGCCGACAAGCTCGCTGTTCAGCTGGGTCAGCCTGTGGTTGTGGATAACCGCCCCGGCGCGGGCGGGCAGATTGCCGCGCAATTGCTCAAGAACGCCCGGCCTGACGGACTGACACTCTTTTTCTCGCACGATCACACCATCTCCATCCTGCCTCTGGTTGTCAGGCAGCCGGGCTTTGATCCCGTGAAAGACTTCACGCAGGTCGCTGGCGTTGCCAGCTTCGCCAACACTTTCGCCGTCTCCGCCGCCACTCCCGCCAACAGTCTGGACGAATACATGGCCTGGGCCAGGCAGCAAGACGGGCGCGGCAGCAGCGTTGGCATTCCCGCGCCCGCCTCGGTGCCCGAATTCCTCGTCAAGGTGCTTTCGCAGAAATACGGCGCAGACCTGCTGCCCGTGCCCTACCGTGGCACCGCGCCCATGGTGGCTGACATGCTCGGCAACCAGATCAGCGCCGGCATTGGCTCCGTGCCTGAATTCATTGAGAACCACCGCGCTGGCAAGCTGCGTGTGCTCGCCACTCTTGGCCCGCAGCGCCAGAAAACCCTGCCTGAGGTGCCCACCTTCGCCGAGCTGGGCCTGCGCGGCTTTGAAGATTTGCCTTATTACGGTTTCTTCGCCCCGAAAGGCACGCCGCAGGACGCGCTTGATGCGCTGTCGGAAGCCATCCGCCGCGTCATGGCCGACCCCGGCGTGCAGGACCGCCTGGATCGCATCGGCCTGACTCCCGAGTACATGAGCGCCGCGCAGCTCACTGCCCGCGCACGCGCCTACGAGGGAACCTGGAGCCGGATCATCCGGGAAAGCGGCTTTCAGCCGCAATGATCGGGCGGCCTCGGCTGCCCAAATGGCTTTTTTCGCTTCTAAAACGATAGCGTAATGTCCTAGTGGAATGGGCGCAAGGGCCGCTTTCGGCCTCTCAAATTTGCTCCTGTTTTTGATGCTTTTCAGCATTTCTCATGGTGTGCCCGCAAGGGGCGGGCGGCATGGCGGCGGAGCGAATCAGGGCCGGGCTGCGCTTTCGTCTCTTGCGGCCAGATGGCAAGCAAGCGTGGGGGAACCCGGCCCTCGCGCGGCCATGACGCAGCGCAAAGGCCGGCTGCGCTTTCGGCCCGATCGCTTGCCATGAGCCGCGCGGCCTTGCGACTGGCCGGGCTGCGGGGCGGGTTTATCCGTTCTTCTGGATGGGGATGTAGACCTGCCCGCCGCCGGCCTGGAACTGGCGCGATTTTTCCGCCATGCCCGCTTGCAGGGCGTCGGCTTCGCTCAGGCCCTTGGCGGCGGCGAAGTCGCGCACTTCCTGCGTGATCTTCATGGAGCAGAACTTGGGGCCGCACATGCTGCAAAAGTGGGCGCTTTTGCTGCTTTCGCGCGGCAGGGTTTCGTCGTGAAATTCGCGGGCGGTGTCGGGGTCCAGGCTCAGGTTGAACTGGTCGTACCAGCGGAATTCAAAACGGGCCTGGCTGAGTGCGTCGTCGCGGGCGCGCGCGCCGGGGTGGCCCTTGGCCACGTCGGCGGCGTGCGCGGCGATCTTGTAGGCAATCATTCCCTGCTTGACGTCGTTGCGGTCGGGCAGGCCCAGGTGCTCTTTGGGGGTGACGTAGCAGAGCATGGCGGTGCCCATCCAGCCGATCATGGCCGCGCCAATGGCCGAGGCAATGTGGTCGTAGCCGGGCGAGACGTCGATGGTCAGCGGCCCCAGCGTGTAAAACGGCGCTTCGCCGCAGTGCTTGAGCTGCTCGTCCATGTTGGCCTGAATCAGGTGCATGGGCACGTGGCCGGGGCCTTCGATCATGGTTTGCACGTCGTGCTTCCAGGCGATTTGCGTGAGTTCGCCCAGCGTGCGCAGCTCGGCAAACTGGGCTTCGTCGTTGGCGTCGGCGCAGCTGCCGGGGCGCAGGCCGTCGCCCAGGCTGAAGGCCACGTCATACGCTTTCATGATGTCGCAGATGTCTTCAAAGTGCGTGTAGAGAAAGCTTTCCTTGTGGTGGGCGATGCACCACTTGGCCATGATGGAGCCGCCCCGGCTGACGATGCCGGTGCGCCGGGGCACCGTGAGGTGAATGAAGGGCAGGCGCACGCCCGCGTGGATGGTGAAGTAGTCCACGCCCTGCTCGGCTTGCTCGATGAGGGTGTCGCGAAAGATTTCCCAGGTGAGGTCTTCGGCGATGCCGCCCACTTTTTCCAGCGCCTGGTAAATGGGCACGGTGCCAATGGGTACGGGGCTGTTGCGGATGATCCAGTCGCGCGTGGTGTGGATGTTTTTGCCGGTGGACAAGTCCATCACGGTGTCGGCCCCCCAGCGGATGGACCAGACGAGTTTTTCCACTTCTTCCTCGATGCTGCTGGTGACGGCGCTGTTGCCAATGTTGGCGTTGATCTTCACCAGAAAGTTGCGCCCGATGACCATCGGCTCGATTTCGGGGTGGTTGATGTTGGCGGGGATGACGGCGCGCCCCCGCGCGACTTCATCGCGCACGAATTCGGGCGTGATGCGCTGCGCCATGCTCGCGCCCAGCGGGTTGCCGGCCAGGCGGCGCTCGCGGCTTTCGTCGTTCAGATAGGCGGCTATCCATTCGCGGCGGCCGTTTTCGCGCAAGGCGATGTATTCCATCTCGGGCGTGACGATGCCTTTGCGCGCGTAGTGCATCTGGGTGACGTTGCCGCCGCCCACGCCGCCCCTGGCGCGGCGCGGCTGGCGTTGCAGCCCGGCGGCTTCGCGCCGCAGCTGCTCGATGCGGGGCAGATCGCGCTTTTCGTGCTTGCCGCCGTCATCCAGGATGTGGGCGATGCGGCCCGCGTAGCGCTCGGTGTCGCCGCGCTCGTCAATCCAGCCTTCGCGCACGGTGGGCAGGCCCTGGCGCACGTCAATCGGCGCATCCGGGTCGGTGTAAGGGCCGGAGGTGTCGTAGAGCGACACCACTTCGTCGTTGGTGAGCGTGACATCGCGCACGGGCACGCGCAAATCAGGCCGCGAGCCTTGGATGTAGCCCTTGCGCGAGGCGGGAAAAGGCTCGCGCGTGAGGGTGAGCAGCTGCTGGAATTTGTCGGGGGCATTCATCGGAGAGTCTCCTGCGAAAGGTGGCGAAAACTCCGGCGCCCGCCCGGTGCGCCAGACGGATGAAATGCCCTCTTCTCCTTACGCCGGTATGAGCCGGATCAAGTTGAACGGGTTTGGCGCTGCGCCATCTCAGCCGCGTGGCCTGTTTCAGACGCCGCGACACCCCGGAGTGGAAGCGGCCATGCTAACACCCGGTGAGCCTTCGGCAGGCCGTAGAAATTTTCCGCTGAACTTGCGCGCGCTGCGTTTTTTGCTATACAATGCGCAGCTTCATTCCCCGATAGCTCAGTCGGTAGAGCGCCGGACTGTTAATCCGTAGGTCCCTGGTTCGAGCCCAGGTCGGGGAGCCAAAAAAAACGGCAAACGCCTCAGTCGAAAGACTGGGGCGTTTTTCTTTGCCTGCTTCAGAAATGAACCCAGAGCCAATGCACGATGAGCACGGCTGCCAGCACGCCCGTGGCAATGAGCGCCTTTCTGCGGTAGTTGCGCACTTCGTCTTTCAGGTCGTCGGAAGGCTGCTCTTTTTCCAGCCGGCTGATGGCAAAGGCCCGTAGCAGGGCCAGGATGATGTAGAGCACTGCGCCAGCGGCCCAGAGCAGAGTGACATGATCGATGCGCATGGGTCATTGCCTTTCTTGATGTGAATTCAGTACGCATAAAGCCAAGGCGCATCCAGCAACCGCGCGCCCAGCAAGCGCATGGCGGCACTGCGCGCCAGGCGCACAAGGCCGCTGGCATGAAAGATCTCGCCATTGCGCACGGCACGGGCTTGCACCCGGGCGCAGCGCGCCCAGCGGGCTTGCGCGTAGCGCGCCAGCTGCTGCGGCGCTGTGCCGGCGTCAGCCTGCTGCAGGCAGCGGCCCAGCATGTCTGCGTCTTCCACCGCCATGCCCGCGCCTTGGGCCAGATAGGGGCGCATGGGGTGTGCGGCGTCGCCCAGCAAGGCCACGCGGCCGCGCGCCATTTCGCCTGCCGCACGCACCGGAGCGCGGTCGCACAAGGGCCACAAGCGCCAGACACAGGCATTGACTGTCGCCTGCGGGGCGGCGTGCAGCAGGTCGCGCAAGGGCGCGCACGCGCCGCCCATCCGCGCCATCAATTCATAGGCATTGGCCTGATGGTCCCAGCCGTGCGGGTTTTCAGGCGGTGCGCCTTCAGTCACCACGATCAGATTCAGCCACTCGCCGCGCCGCACGGGGTACTGCACGGCGTGCATGCGCGGCCCCAGCCAGACCGTGACGCACTGGCTGCGCAAGGCAGCGGGCAAATCTGCCTGCCGCAGCATGGCGCGCCAGGCCAGGTGGCCTGAAACACGGGGCGCGCCGTCTTTCAGCAGGCCCTGGCGCACCTCGCTCCACAGGCCGTCCGCGCCAATCAGCGCATCCGCCTGCCAAGTCTGGCTGACCGAAAAAGCCTGTACGGCCGCCCCTTGGTCTTCATAGCGCGCCAGCGCCTGCCCGGCATGCACCTGCACCTGCGATTCAGCCTGCGCGGCCGCAGCCAGCGCCTGGTGCAGATCGGCGCGGTGAATGGTGGCGTAAGGCGCGCCATACAGCCGCTGCGCGCGCTCGCCCAGTTGCATGTATCCAAGCTCCGCGCCAGAAGCGGCGTCCCGCACCAGAAGCGCATCCGGGAAGGCCGCCACGGCCCGCAGGGCCTCCTGCAAGCCCCAGGCATGCAGCACCCGCGTGACGTTGGGGCCAATCTGCACGCCCGCGCCCACCTCGCTGAAGGCGCTGGCGCGCTCCAGCACCTGAACCTGCCAGCCCGCGCGCGCTGCCGCCAGCGCGGCGGCCATGCCGCCAATGCCGCCGCCTGCAATCAGAAGTTTCTTGCTCATCACTCGCCAGATTGTGACTTCTTTCCGCATAAAACCCCTCTCTGGCGGGGTTGGACGCAGCTGACTTGCCATAAGCTATCCGTCTTCATTCTTTCATCCGGCAACAATGCAACTGCCCAACCAGCACAGCACATTGCTCAGGCGCAGCACGCACGAGGCTGTGTTCCTGGCGTCGTCCATGATCGACCGCTGCGCCGAAGCTGCGCGTGTGACGCTGGAAGAAGCAGAAAACAAATCCACGATTCCCTTGCAACGCCAGCAGCTGGCCGACGCCATGGTGGCGCTGGCCCGTCATCGCGCCAAGATGCGCACGCGCTTTCCATCGCGCATTGAAACGGCCATCAACCACGCGCTGGAAGCCATCAAGGACACGGACCTCAACCCCGCTCCCCGTCCCTCCAACCTGGCTTCGCTCGAATCAGTCACGCTCATGGCCGAAGCAGAGGTTTCGCAGTTTGTGGAAACCTCCCGCTTGCAACAAACCGTGCTGCCCGTGGTGGAAGACCGGCTCACACGGCTGGACACGCTGATGAGTTCCGCCCTGGGCCTGCCCGTGGTGCGCGCCGACCTCAACCCCATGCGGCCCGAAGTGCTGTGCGGCGCGCTCATGGAAGTGATTGAGGAGCTGGGCGAGCCGCCCGAAGCGCGCAACCTGATGCTGCGCCACCTCACCCGTCCGTTCGCCGACGAACTCAACCGCCTCTACGAAGTCATCATCAGGCTGCTGGAAGAAAAAGGCATCCAGGAAGCGCGCTACCGCCTGCGTCTGACCCCAGGCGCTATGCAAACGGCCAGCAACATCATGCCTTTGCAGGCCATGACCGGCCCGCTGGGCCAGGGCATGGCCAACCTCGCCGCAGGCGCTCCCATGCAAGGGCAGGCCCAGGCTTTCCAGATGCCCGCCATGGCCGATCTGGCCAGCGCCGAACCCGCCGTGCCCTACAGCATGGTGCACGACTTCCTCTACCAGCCCCAATGGGTGGCTCATCACGACGCGCCCCTGCCCCCCAGCTACTACGAAGCCGTGCGGCGCGAAATGCAGACCTGCGCCGCTGTGGCCGCCTCCACCCCCATGCCCAGCGACCGCGAGCTGTACGCCGCCCAGCAAGAGCGCCGCGCCCTGCCCGTGATGGAGCGCCCCCCGCAAGAGCTGGACGTGCAGGCCGTGCTCCCGCAAAAAGTGTGGGGCGAAGTCGCCTCGCCGCAGGCGCGCACGCAAACGCTGGTGCAGCTCAAATCGCAGGCCAAGAAAGTCAGCCAGGTCATCGGACTGGACGCCGTGCGCGCCCTCATCGACCAGGTGGCGGGCGATGTGCGTGTGCTGCCCCCCGTGCGCGAAGCCTTCGTGGCGCTGGAGCCTGCCCTGCTGCGCCTGGCCATGAGCGATCCGCGCTTCATGGGCGACGAAACCCATCCGGCGCGCCGCCTGGTGGAAAGCATCGCCCAGCGCAGCTTCAAATACAACGACGAATTCTCAAAGGAATTTGCCCAGTTCATCGAACCCGTGCGCCGCGTGGTGCGCGAGCTGGACGCGCAAAAAGACGCCACCGCGCACGACTTTGACAACCACCTGCAAGACCTGGAAAGCCGCTGGGAAGAAGAAGACCAGAGCGACAGCGCCAGCCACAAAAACGGCCTGCAATCCATTCACTTCGCGCATGACCGCCAGGCGCTGGCCGACAAAGTAGCCTGGGGCTTCAGCCTGCGTTCAGACGTAGAGGGCGCGCCCAAAATCGTGCTCGACTTTCTCTACAACACCTAGGCGCTGGTCATCGCCCACGCGCAGCTCACCGACACGCGCGGCCAGCTCGATCCCGGCGGCTATCTGGCCGTCGTCACCGACTTGCTGTGGAGCGTGAACCACGAAGCGGCCATGCGCCAGCCCGCGCATCTGTTTGAAATCGTGCCGCACATCGTGCAAACCCTGCGGCGCGGACTGGAAATGCTGGGCCACGACCCCAAAGACTCCAACCGCTTTTTCGACGCCCTCATGCGCTACCACAAACCCGTGCTGCGCCTGCGGCGCGTGCGCTCGGCGCTGGACGCCGAAGCCTCCGGCGCGCCCACATCCAGCATGATGGACCTGAACGATGACCTGCCCGACGCGGCCGAAGTCGGCCAGGGCGGCTCCTCATTCGCCGAACTCAAGGCCGACACTTCCGAGCAGCCCTGGCTGGCCCAGCGCGAGCTGGCGGCAGCCGGCTTCATGCCCAGCAGCAGCCCTGAACTGGAACCGGCTGCAGCCGCCACGCCCGGCAAGGCCAGCGCGCCCAGTCCCGCGCGCGACCAGGCGGGCGCCGCCGCCACGACGAACGCCGCCGCGCCGGGTGCTGATGACGACGAGCAGCAAGCCCGCCACCGCGCCGACCTGGCCCGCCTGCGCGAAGACACCTGGGTCGATCTGTTCTCGCACGGCGAGTGGCTGCGCGCCAAGCTCACCTGGACCAGCGGCAACGGCTCGCTGTTCATGTTCGTCAGCCACGGCGGCCAGCCCCACACCATGACGCGCCGCAGCTGCGAGAAACTGCTGCGCAACGGCCACCTGCGCCTGGTCGATTCCAGCGAAGTGGTCAACAAGGCGCTCAGCGAAATGAAAGACCGCAAAAAGCGCCGCCGCGCCACCGCCGCAGCCTGAAAAACGCCGCAGACGTGCGGCGGCAAGGCGCTTTTCAAGCCCGCCCCGGTTCAATAAGGCCTGGTTTCGCTCCTCGTTCCATAGCATGATGTCCTAGTGGATACAGCGCGAAATGGGTTTTTTGCCCCTTGAATTCGCTCCTCTTTCTGAATCCAGGCGAGAAGCCATGCGGCGCAGGCGCGGCTCTTCCGGCAGACCGCTTTGCAAACGCCGCCAGGAAAACACGGCAGAGCAAACGCACAGCGGCCCAATCCGCCCGCCACCCTCGTCCAGAAACTGTGCGGAAACGTGGTTTTCGCCTCCTTGAATTCGCTTCTGTTGCTGGTTCCATCGGGCGCGCGTCTGAAGGGCTTGGCGGGCAGCCTGCCAGCGCTTCACGCCTTGCCGCGCGCCTGCCAGGCTTGCTGGTCCAGCTCGGCGGACAGATCGGCATAGATGCGGTAGCGGCTGGGGCTGATGGCCTGGCTTGCGCTGCCGTCATCCGCGCCCTCGTCATGCACGGCGGCGCGCACGCCGCAGCCGGGTTCGTGCAGGTGGGTGCAGTTGTAGAAGCGGCATGCGCCCAGGTGAGGGGCGAAGTCGGGCATGAGGCCGGCCAGCTGCGCGGGGGCGATGTGGCGCAGGCCGAATTCCTGAAAGCCCGGGGAGTCGATAAGCGCACTGGTGCGGGCGGCGTCCAGCCAGTACCAGGTGGTGGCGGTGGTGGTGTGGCGGCCGCTGCCCAACGCCTGCGAAATTTCGCCCGTGGCGGCGCGGGCATGGGGAATGAGGGCGTTGATGAGCGTGCTTTTGCCCGCGCCGGAAGGGCCAAGCACGAGGGTGACGCGGCCTGCCAGATGGGCGGCGGCCAGGGCTTGCGGCGTGAGGGCGTGCATGGCGGCCGCGCCGGGCGCCGCGGCTGGCGCGGCCGCCAGCGGCAGCACGGTGCAACCCATGCGGCGGTAGGGAGCCAGGCGCAGCCAGGCGTGGGAGAAGGCGGCGGCCAGATCAGCCTTGTTGAGCGCGATGAGAGGGGTGATGCCTGCGGCCTGGCAAGCGATGAGGGCGCGGGCGAGCTGGTGCTCGGAAAAAGCCGGCTCGGCGGCCAGCAGGATGAGGGCCTGGTCAATATTGGCGGCGAAGGACTTGGTGCGCATCTCGTCCTGCCGGTACAGCAGGTTGCGGCGCGGTTCGATGCGCTCGATGCAGCCTTCGTCTTGCGAGGCTTGCCACAGCACGCGGTCGCCCGCCACGGCCTGGCTTTTCTTGCCGCGCGGGTGGCAGATGACGCGCTGGCCGTCCGCCGTTTCCACAACGCAGTGGCGGCCGTGGCTGGCGATGACGAGGCCGCTTTGCAAGGCGGCGGAGCCGGCAGGCGGACTCTTGCGAGGCTTCATGAAACAAAATGCCCGCCGGGCAGGCGGGCGTCAGAGCGTTTTTTCGCAGTGGGTTTTATTACTTGCGGCCCTTTTTCTTTTGCGCGGGAGCGCATTCCTTGAACAGGATTTCGTCTTGCGGCGAGGTAATCATGATGCCGTCCGTCTTTTTGTATTCCTTGATGGTCAGGGCGGGCGCCGTCAGGCGCCAGCCTTTGGCGGAGACGAAAAATGAATCCACGTGGTCAGACTTGGCGTCGTCATAGGCCAGCGTTTGCCGCTGGCCTTTCACGGCGAATTCGGCCTTGACGGGAAAGCCCGTTTCATCATTGAACACGTAGGAAACACTGATTTTCTTGCCGCCCTGGCAAACGTAAGGCACGGAGCCGGATTCAGCATGGGCGGATGCAGCCGCCGTCAGGGCGCAAATGGCCGCAAGAATGAATTTGCATGGTTTCATGGTTTGAACTCCTTGGACATGAATGAACAGAAAAAGCGGAAAACCGCCGTTTTGAAAATCAGGCGGACGCTGCCGCCTGCGCCGCCCGCTCCATCAGGCGCTCCAGATGGCCGATACGCTCGCTGGCGGGCGGGTGCGAATAGTAAAAGCGAACATACAGCGCGTCTGGCGTGAGCGTGCTGGCATTGTCTTCATACAGCTTGACCAGTGCGCTGACGAGGCAGGCGGCGCTGCTGTGGGCGGCGGCGAAGGCATCGGCCTCGAACTCGTGCCTGCGCGAGAGGGCTGCCATGAGCGGCGCGGCAAACAGGCCAAAGACCGGCGCAGCCAGCATGAACAGCAGCAGCGCCAGCGCGTGATTGGGCACGCTGCCGCCCAGCGCGGGCGGCAGGTTGGGCGTGACGCCCAGGCCCGCGTAAAACCAGCCCTGCTGCATCAGCCAGCCCAGCAGCGCCAGCGCCGCCAGGCTCAGCGCCGCCACGCAGGCCATGCGCTTGGCGATGTGGCGGCGCTTGCAGTGGCCCAGCTCGTGGGCCAGCACGGCCTCCACTTCATCTGGCGTGAGCTGGCTCAGCAGCGTGTCAAAAAACACCACGCGCCGCGCCGCGCCAAAGCCCGTGAAGTAGGCGTTGCCGTGCGCGCTGCGGCGGCTGCCGTCCATCACGAACAGACCGCTGGCGGCAAAGCCGCAGCGCTGCATCAGGCCGGTGATGCGCGCCTTCAGCTCCTCATCGGCCAGCGGCTCGAAGCGGTTGAACAGCGGCGCAATCAGCGTGGGGTAAATCACCATCATCAGCAGGCTGAAGGCCAGCCACAGCGCCCACAGCCACAGCCACCACAGCGGCCCGGCCTGCGCCATCAGCCACAGCGCCAGCGCCGCCAGCGGCAGGCCCAGCGCCGCGCCCACCAGGGCCGATTTCACGTGATCGGCCAGCCACAGACGCAGTGTGCTTTTGTTGAAACCAAAGCGCTGCTCAATCACGAAGGTCTGCCAGGCGTCAAACGGCACGTCCAGCAGGGCATTGATCGCCATGAACGCCGCCAGCAGCGCCAGCGGCTGCAAAAGCGGGCGCGGCCCCAGCCACTGAAGCAGCAGGGCGTTGAGCGCGTCCAGCCCGCCCAGCAGCGTCCAGCCCAGCAAAATGAGTGCGGCTGCGCCGCCTTCCAGCACGCCAAAACGCAGCTTGGCCGCCGTGTAATCCGCCGCCCGCTGGTGCGCCGCCAGCGTGATCTTCTGCGCAAAGCGCGGCGGCACCGCGCCGCGCCGCAGCGCCACCGCCCGCATCTGCCGCAGCGCCAGCCAAAAGCGCAGGGCCAAGTGCAGCAGCACGGCAGCGGCAAACACATAAGTCGCCGCCAGGGCGGGCGTGAGATCGGCAAACACGGCGTGGGAAAACTTGTAGCGCGAAAAGAAAAGCGGCGAGTGTAGGGCGCGCCGCCCGGCCTTGCTGCCCGGCCAGGCGGCCCTGCGGGCAAACGCCGCAGAAAGCGCGGCTACAGCTCGCTGAAGAAATTCGCTCGCCACCTTCATCGCATTCAGCGCGTGAAAAGCGTCTGTCTTTCGCGTCTGTTTTTCACCCGCCTTTCCGTGCGGAAAACCTTTGTGCGCGCCAGGCGCCAAATGCGTGCCGGCGCTTATCCTCGGCAAATATGACCGAACCCCCTGCCGCCGAATCACCCGATGCCCCACAGCCCAGGCGCGGCACGCGCACCGGCTTTACCACGGGCGCGTGCGCCGCCGCCGCCGCGCGCGCCGCCGCGCTGGGGCTGGCCGCCGGCCAAGTGCCCGCCGAAGTGCAAAGCCTGCTGCCAAACGGCAGCCGCGTGCGCTTTGCCGTGCGCGACGGGCGCTGCGATGCAAAGGCGCAGACGGCGCATGCCGCCATCACCAAGTTCGCAGGCGACGACCCTGACTGCACCGACGGCGCCCTCATCACCGCCGACGTGCGCGTGCTTCCCGGCCAGGCCGGCGCCATCATTTACCGTGCGGGCGCGGGCGTGGGCACCGTCACCATGCCCGGGCTGGGGCTGGAAGTGGGCGGCCCGGCCATCAACCCCGTGCCGCGCGCCAACATTGCCGACAACCTGCGCGAAGCGGCCCCCGCCCTGCTGGCCGAGCATGGGCTGGAAGTGACCATCAGCGTGCCCGATGGCGAAAAAATGGCGCGCAAGACCACCAACGCGCGGCTGGGCATTCTGGGCGGCATCAGCATCCTGGGCACATCCGGCATCGTCAAGCCTTTTTCCACCTCCGCCTGGCGCGCCAGCGTCGTGCAGGGCGTGCAGGTCGCGGCCACGCTGGGGCACAGCCTGGCCGTTCTCACCACCGGCGGGCGCACCGAAACATTCGCCATGCGCATCTTGCAAGCCGAGCGCCCCGGCCTGCCCGCCGCCTGCTTCATCCAGATGGGCGACTTTCTGCGCTACGCGCTGGATGAATGCGTGGCCCAAGGCATCCGGCAAGTTGTGCTGGCCGTCATGGTGGGCAAGCTCACCAAGATCGCGCAAGGCGAAACCATCACCCATGCCAACCGCAACATCGTGGACACCGCATTGGTTGCCCGCGTCGCCCGGCAGATTGGCGCCAGCCCGGCCGATTGCGAGGCCATCGCCGCCGCCAAGACCGCCCGCTTCGGCGCTGATCTGCTCACTGAACGCGGCCTGGGCGCCGCCTTCCACATGGCGCTGGCGCAAGAAGCCATCCGCACCCTCACCGCCCCCGCACGCTATGGCCGCGCCTTCCAATTGCGGGTGCTGGTCTCCGACCCTGAAGGCCGCCTGGTGGCCGACGCGCTCTCCGCCCCCGCCGACGACCGCCCCCTGCCCGCCACGGCAGGCCGCACCGGCATCGGCCATACCCACAGCGCGGATTTCGACACGGAGTAGGAAGCGCAAGCGCGGCCCGCCAAAGCCTTCCCAAGCCTCTCTTCAGGAAAACAGTTTCCAGCCCGGTTTCGGGCATCAGGGGCAAGACCGACCGCAAGGCGAGAAGGCTGCCGCTGAAAAACGGCAAGGGGGCCAACTCCCGCTGACACGGGTGCATCAAAAACAGAAGCAAATTCAATGGGGCAAAAATGCCGTCCTGCGCAGTCTGCACTAGGACATATTGCTATAAATAGAGGAGCAGAATGGCTGCCTGTCCATTCCTCTTTCTTCGCCTGCGGGCAGGTTGTGAACAGGCTTTCAGATGATTTTGGAAAAGCGCGCGCGCGTGCGGTCGGCTTGCAGGTATTTGTCGAACACCATCGCCACGCCGCGCACGAAGAACCAGCCCAGGGGCGTGACCTGGATGCTGCTGTCGCTGATGCTCACCAGCCCTTGCTGCTGCATCTCGCGCATCTGCTCCATTTCGGCGGCGAAATACTGGCGGAAGTCGATGAGGTGAGCCAGTTCGATGGATTCAAACAGCACTTCGCCTTGGCACATGAGGGCCATGATGACGGAGCGGCGCAGGATGTCGTCGCGCGAAAGGGCCAGGCCGCGCGCCACGGGCAGGCGGCCCTGGTCGATGAGGTACTGGTATTCGTCCAGCGTTTTCACGTTCTGGCTGTAGGTGGCGCCCACTTTGCCTATGGCCGAAACGCCCAGGCCCACGAGATCGCAGTCTGGCTGCGTGCTGTAGCCCTGAAAGTTGCGGTGCAGGCGGCCTTGCCGCTTGGCGATGGCCAGCGCGTCTTCCGGCAGCGCGAAGTGGTCCATGCCGATATAGACGTAGCCGGCCTGCATGAAGGTTTTGAGCGCGCTGGCGAGCATGGACACCTTGGCATCGGGCAGCGGCAGGTCAATCATGATGATGCGCCGCTGGGGCTTGAAGCGCTCGGGCAGGTGCGCGTAGGCATACAGCGCGATGCGGTCGGGCCGCAGCTCGCATACCTGCTCCAGCGTGCGGGCAAAAGACTGCGGGTTCTGTTTGGGCAGGCCGTAAATCAGATCGACGTTCACCGAATCAAAGCCGATGCGCCGGGCGCTGGCAACCAGTGCAAACACTTGCTCGGCGGGCTGCACGCGGTGCACGGCTTTTTGCACGTCGGGGTCAAAGTCCTGCACGCCGAAGGAAAGGCGGTTGAAGCCCAGCTGGCGCAGCGACTCCAGCCGTTCGGCGGTGACGGTGCGCGGATCGACCTCAATGGAGTATTCCCCGCCGTCCTGAAAAGTGAAATGGCTGCGCAGCAAGTCCATCAGCCAGGCCAGCTCTTCGTCGCTCAAAAAAGTGGGCGTGCCGCCGCCCAGGTGCAGCTGGCTGACGGCCGCGCCCCGGCCCATGTGCTGCACATGCAGCTCCACTTCGCGGCGCAGCAGGGCCAGATACGGCGCGGCGCGCTCGTGGTGCTTGGTGATGATCTTGTTGCACGCGCAGTAGTAGCACAGCGATTCGCAAAAAGGCAGATGCACGTAGATGGACAGCGGCCGCGCCAGCGCCAAAGCCGCCGGCCCCTGGCGGCGCTGCTCGAGCGCGCGTACGTAGTCATCCATGCCGAACGCCTCCACGAAACGGTCTGCCGTGGGGTAGGAGGTATAGCGCGGGCCGGAGACGTCAAAGCGCCTGATCAGCTCCGGAGTGATGGCTTGCATCGCGGGAAATCCTTTTTTTCTTGTCTGAACGCCGTGCAAAACGGCAAGCGGCTACTGTGCCTTGATGCTGTTTTCCGCGCCTTGACTGCGGTCAATCCGCTCCAGCGCCGTACCGCTTTTGGCAAAAGGGTGAAAAAAGGTGCGAAAAGAGTGAAAAAAGCCCGCCATAAAATCGCGCGCTTTCAGGATTTGACCGCCGCGTGGCGGTTTGCTGTTGTCCCACATGCCGCCGCCCCCTTACAAAGTCGCCTGCTCCAACTGCAATTTGCGCGAGCTGTGCCTGCCCAGCGGCTTGTCAGAGGCAGACGCACGCAAGCTCGACGAGCTGGTGGCCACGCGCCGCAAGGTCAAGCGCGGCGCGGCGCTGTTCAACAACGGCGCGCCTTTCATGGCGCTTTACGCCATACGCACCGGCTTCTTCAAAACCTGCATCCTCACTGAAGACGGGCGCAACCAGGTCACTGGCTTTCAGATGGCGGGTGAAATCATCGGGCTGGACGGCATCGTGGGCGACCGCCACACCTGCGACGCCATTGCGCTGGAAGACGCCGAGGTCTGCGTCATGCCCTTTGACCGCATTGAGGCGCTCTCGCGCGAAGTGCCAGCCTTGCAATCGCACGTGCACAAAATCCTCAGCCGCGAAATCGTGCGCGAACACGGCGTGATGCTGCTGCTGGGCAGCATGCGCGCCGAAGAGCGCCTGGCCACCTTCCTGCTCAACCTGGTGCAGCGCCTGCACGCGCGGGGCTTTTCGCAAAGCGAGCTGGTGCTGCGCATGACGCGTGAGGAAATCGGCAGCTACCTGGGCCTGAAGCTGGAAACCGTCAGCCGCACTTTCTCGCGCTTCGTGGAAGAGGGGCTGGTGCAAGTCAAGCAGCGCCACGTGCGCATCCTCAACACGGCGGGTCTGCGCAGCATCGTCAATGCATCAGCCTGCCGGTGAGGCAGGCTGCGCCCGCCCTGAGAAAAGAGCGAATCCGGATGGCTTGGCAAGGCATACCCCGTTCGATAGTCACTGAAAGTGGCTATCAGAAAAAGAGATCAATGAGTGATTAGCCATCACGGACGAAAAGTGCTGGCCCATGCGGTCGCCTACAGCGGCTGGATGCCGCCTGCATAGCTGATGGCAAAGCCGCGCTTGCGGTAGAAGGCGGCGTAGGTATAGATCTCGCAGGACTCGGGCCCCGTCTTGCGGTAGTAAAGAGGCCAGCGGATTTTTCCTTCGATGCGGTATGTTTTCCCTGCGTACACGCTGCCGTCACTGATGTTGGGGATGGATTCAGGAAAGGGGCCTGTGCGCGCCCACAGCATTTCGGTAAGAGGCACGAATTGCGCGTCTATTTCCCGCTGCGAGAGATGGATGAAATGCCGGGCGCACAACACCAGTGCCACGCTGATCCAGCACACGGCGGCAATCTCCGTCAGTCGCCGCTCGCGTATCGGGATGTAAATGCCTGCGAAAATGGCCCCTAACGACAGCCATCCCGTCACGACCAGCCAGGTGGCCACCAGCGGTCCGTCCGCCACCCATTCCGTATCCGTGTAGCGGGGAATCCAGGCCCAGCCTATGAACGCGACAGCCAGTCCCAGTGTTTTCAGGAATTTGCGCCATGACATACCGTGCAGACCCTCGTACGAAACATGATTTGAAGAGTAACCCGAGTCGCAGCTCAAAACGCGCTTCCAGCCTCAGCGACGATGAAAAAACACCGCCTGTGCTGGCTTTGCTGCTGACGGGCGGCATTCTGATTTTGATGGCCATTGGCTATTCCTTCTGGATTCAACAGAAGGCAGAGACGGCAGAAGGCCCGGAAATTTTCTGGCACACGCCGCATGACGATGAGTTTTTCAAGAAACTGGAATTCAAGGATCTTGGGGAACGTGTCGTTTTCACTTCGCCCAGCTTTCCGGAAGGCATATCGATTGACCGCGTGGAGCTTGCCTTTGCGGATGAAGCCAGTTTTTACGGAATGCCGGCGGTGGACGTGAAAAAACGGACAGGTTCTTTTCCCGGCCTCAGGCTGTCATGGCCAGCCGAGCAGGATTTTCCGGGCGAGCGTGTGAAAAACACCTGCGGTTTGCAACATGGCAGCTCCCTCGTGGAGGTTTTGCAACCCGTTTGTTTGCACGCGGACTACTCAGTTTACGAAGGCAACAGCGATGACGCAGTCGTGGAAGCCATCTACACGGGCGGCCGCACGACGCTAGGCATACGCAAAGACAGGGACGAGCAAGGCGAAGCCTACCGCGTGGCCAGTCATTTTTATCAATGGGGCCGTTTCGTTACTGCTGAAATCAGGGGGCAGCGGCAGTGGCTGGGCTGGATTTGCAATCCGAATATCCTGAAGAAACTGAACCGGGAACACGGCATCCCTGATGATGGAGAAGGCGTGGCAATCTTGGATGCAGGCAATGCGCATTGCATGTCGCCGCCAGGCTTTTGGCAAAACCTTTTTTCCGACCGGAACCATACGCAATACCATGACGTGGTATTCCATTGCAGGGTTTCCATGAGAAACCGCTCATATTTAAATTGCATGGCCAGCTTTCTGTTCGGCGGCGAAGTGCTGACAGTTTATTTCCCTTCTGAATATCGCGGCGGCCGGATTCATACAGGCGGTCGTGCCAATGCTGCAGTCTATTACCGTCCGCGTATTGTGGAATCGGCATGGAAACGCTTGCAGCAAATGCAGCAGGAAGGCGCTTCTTCTGAACTGGCGGCGCAGGGCACGCAAAGGCGTTTGCAATGGAGCCAGCGCCACTGCCAGCTCATGATGGAGAGCGTTGGGGCATTGCCACGCCAGCGATATAAACCCATTGAAGACGTGGAGTCCCGCTGCCAGCGCACCCGCCAGCGCTTGATAGCCGCCTGGCACAACGCGGCGGGCAACCAGGCCGCGCGCGAGCATTACAAAAGCCAGGTGCAGGAGCTGGATTCGCAATTGGCAGCGCTGATACAGGCTTCAGAACATTGAGAGAGGCCGTTGCGGCTTCATCCGCCAACAGGCGGATCCAGACGGCGGGCGTCTTGTTCACTATTTGTCTGGGCGAGATTCATTTAGGCATTGCACAAGGCCTGCCCGATCAAGCTCAACAAGCTGCTGAGCGACAACGACAAACAGTTCACCGACCGGCTGTGCCAAGCGCTGGGCATGGCGCATCGGCTCATCAAAGGTCAGTGCTCAAGAGCAAAACGCCGATGCAGGCCATGAAACACTGACTTCAGACGCATCCGCATCTATTCCACAGGCGGCCTACGATCGTCCAAGGTACGCCAGGTAGGCGCTCACAGTGCGGATCCGATGCGCGCTGCCAGGAATGCTGCTTCCTGCCCAGATACATCAAAAACAGGAGCGAATTCAAGGAGCTTAAATACCGCTTTGCGCTGGTTTCACCAGGACGTAATGCTATGAATAATGAAGCAAAAACACAGCCTGCGCCGCGCCCGCTCCGCTTGTTCCGCCTTTGCGGCGCCAGATTGCGGGCGAGCTTTCAGCGCCCGGCGCTGCACCCGGCCACCGGGGCTTCGCGGTCGGGCAGCAGGCCGCCTTCAGTGAAGAAGCGCCACTGGCCGTCGCGCAGCACGCGCCATGCGCCGCAGCCTTGGTCTTCAAAGCCGTCAAAGCCAACGGCGTCGGGCATGGGCGTGCCGCTGTCGTCGTAGGCCATGTAGCGGGGGGGGCTGTTGGCTGCCTCGTCTTCGCCGCTGGCGTCCAGCCGCAGCATGAAGTGGTTGGCGTTTTGCGCCACGAGCGCGCCTGGCAGCGGCTCGCCCAGCGGTGTGAGGCCGTTTTGCGGCGTGTAGCTGTAGCGCAGCGTGCGGCCTGCGGCATCGGTAAAGCGCAGGGGCTGGCCTTCGCGCAGGGCAGGGCAGGGCTTGTCTGCCGCAGCGGGCACGCCGCCCGCCAGCAGGGGTTGCAGCGTGGGCGAGAGGTAGTGGCACGTGCCGCCCGTGCGGTCTTGCAAGGCCAGGTAGCGGCGCTGGCCGTCTTGCCTGCGGGCGTCATGCACATCTTGCGCGGCGGGCAGGGTGGTGATGGGGCGGCCATCGGGCAGGAAAAATTCGATGAGGCCGCTTTCTTTGCTACTTTTCTCGCCGCTTTCTTCCTCACCGCTTCCGGCAGGGCGCTGGGCCAGCAGCAGCCAGATTTTTTGCGGCTGCCCGCTTTCAGGCAGTGCTCCCACGGCGGCGTAGCGCATGGGTACGGTTTCGCGCAGGGTTGCCAGCGCCAACAGGCCCGCCGCGCCTTGCTCGTTGGCCACCGGTTGCAGGCCAGACGCCGCAGGCACGGGGTGGCTGCGAGCCAGGCCGCTTTCAGCCGGTGCGGCCAGCCAGGCGCTGCGGGCCACCACGCGGCCTTGCTGCACGCGCATGAAAACCGTGCCCCGCCGGGCGTCACCCAGCGCCAGCGTGAGCGCGGCGGGCGGCTGCCCCTGCCCGGCATAGCGGCCGTTTTGCCAGGCGCTGGCGGGCAAGGCCGGCAGTGCAATGCGCAGCGGCTGGCTGTAAGACTCGCCCAGCAAATCCTGCCCATGCGGACTGAACAGGCGGCGCTGGCCGTCCCGCACGGCCTCAAAACCCATTGCCGCGCCGCCCAGCGGCACGGGCGCGATGCTGTCAAACACCCCCGCGCGCGGCGCGGCGCGCAGCACGTAGCGCAGGCAGCCCTGTGCCGTTGGTTCAGCCCGCACGCGGCGGTACCAGCTCAGATCGGCAGCGCTGCCGTTGTGCGAGCGCAGTTCCTTACCCGTGTAGGCATCGGCCGCGCAGGGTGCAAGCTCCTGCGCGGGCGCTTGCGCCTGGGCTTGGGCGGCGCAAAGCAGGGGAGCCAGTAGCAATAGGGAGCGAAGAGAAATGGGCATGACGCAAAAAGAGCGCTGAATGACGCGAACGAGCATACCCGCATCAAGATAAGCGCCAAAGCCGTGCAAACCACAGTCAAAAAGCCATGAATCGCGAAAAAACGCAATTGACACGAGCGTCTGCGCTTATTGCCGCACTTTTTGTTTTGGAAAAACGGGAATGATCCGCGCCCAGAATCAAAAAAGCGGATTGCCGCGCGGTCAGAAATTTTGAAAACAATTTCTCCGCGCAAATTTCTCCGTACGAAACAAATGGCATCACCCGCGCCGCAGTGCGGCACCAGTTCTCGCAGGCAAAGACATGCGGAACTCAAGCGGCGGCCCACGCTTGCCGTCTGTCTCTGTTTTCGTTTTCTCGTATCAGAACGAGAGCGGATTTGGGGGGCAGAAATGCCTTCTTGCGCTGATTGCTCCAGGATATCCAGCTATGAATAAAGGAGCGAAATACGGCGCGAAACGAAATGCGAGGTCATGAGGCGAGGATTGGACGTCTCGCAGCCGGAGCGCCATGCGGCCCAGCGTTGCTTGGGCGTATTGAAAACAGAAGCGAATCTAATGAGACAAAAACTTCGTTCGCCTCCGTTCCAGCAAGAGTTTGTTCAAAGTCCGGCCGTGGAATCGGAAAGCGCGGTCTCGGGCGCTTTTGCAGCTTGCCGATTTCAGCATGCTGCAAGGCTTGCCTGTGCCTTGCAGCCCATTCCGATTGGCTCTTTCACCCTTCATGGCCAGATCATGAACGGGTTCTTGACACCAGCTTGCGGTTCATCCCCTTGGCTTTCCAGGCCCTCATGAGCAGAAGGCGCTGAACGGGCTTTCAGAACTCGTAGCTGGCCTTGAGCATGACGGCGCGCGGCGAGCCGGGCATGGCATTGGAGCGCCAGTATTTTTTGTTGGTCACGTTTTGCAGGGCCAGGGTGAAGTTCCAGGGCGCGGCGCTGTAGCCGAGCAGCGCGTCCAGCCGGGTGAAGGCGGGCAGGCCGTGTTCTTCGTTTTTGTCGTAGTAGTAGCGCTTGCCGATGTGCGTCAGGCCCGCTTCGGCGAACCAGGGGCGCGGGGCGTAGCGCACGAACAAGTTGCCATTGACGCGGGCGGTGTTGGTCAGGTAGCGGCCTTCTTCGGCGCGGTTTTGGCGGTTTTCAACGATCTTGGCGGACATTAGGCCCAGCGAGCCGCGCACGAACCATTGCGGGTGCACGCGGCCCATGACGTTGAGTTCGACGCCGCGCGAGCGCTCTTTGCCGCGTACGGCCCAGCGGGTGAGGTCGTTGGGGGCGGGGCGGTAGCGGATGTTGGTGTGCTCCAGGTTGTAGAGCGACAGCGTGGTGCTGAGCTTGCGGTCCAGCCAGTCGCTTTTGACGCCCACTTCAATCTGGCGCGATTGTTCGGGGTCGGTGTTGAAGGTGGCGGGGTTGGCGGTGGCGTCCACGGTCAGATAGCCGTTGCCGCCGTAAGGGGCGAAGCTGCGGTTCCAGGCGGCATAGACGGTGTGGTCGGCGTTGATGTCCCACACCACGCCGACGTTGGGGCTGAAGGTGCTGCCGTCGTATCCGCTGCTTTGCTTGCGGATGTTGGTGGAGCGGAATTTGTAGCGGTCGTGGCGGCCGCCTACGAGCACTTTCACGTCGGGGCGCAGGCTGATGAGGTCTTGCACGAACAGGCCGGAGGAGTGGGCGCGGTGGTGGTTGTCCAGGGTGGCGGCCGGGCGCGGATTGAGGCGGCCCCAGGTGCCGGGCGCGGCGAAGGGGTTGATGGGCTGGTCACGCCGGGTGCTCAAGAGCGGGTCGCGTTTTTCGCGCGACCAGTCCAGCCCTGCCGTGAGCTTGTGCTCGATGGCGCCGGTGGCAAAGCGGCCGTTGAGCGTGAGGGCGCTGCTGAGGGTTTTGTTGGCCGTTTCCTGCCAGGCGTAGTTCTGGCCCAGCAGGCGCGTGGCGGCGTCGTATGTGCCGCCAAAGTAGTGGTCGAAGTCTTGCGAGGCGCTGCGGTGCGCCAGCTGCCAGCGCAGGTCCCAGCTGCCGTTGATGGCCCAGGCCAGGTCAGAGCGCAGCACGCTCAAGTCGTCTTTGACGAAGTCGCCCGGGCGGGCAAAGCCCCGCCGCCAGGACAGGCCCATTTGCTCATACACGTGGCGGTCGGGGTTGCGGTCGGGCACGCGGCGGGCGCTGTCCCAGGTGTATTGGCCCGTCCATGAAAGATTGCCCGCGCGCACGGTGACACTGGGCGAGAGCATGCGGCCGCGCGTGTTCACGGTGGAGCGGAAGGAGTTGGCTTCGCTGGCTTCGCCCGTCAGGCGCACGGCCACGTTCGGGTTGATGACCTGGTTGATATCGACCGTGGCGCTGCGGTTGGCCCAGGAGCCGTAGGCCAGGCCCACGGTGCGCCGCTGCGTGAAGTTGGCGAACTTGCTGACCATGTTGATCACGCCGCCGCCGCTGCTGCGGCCATACAGCACGGAAGAGGGGCCTTTGAGAATTTCCACGCGTTCGATGTTGGCCGTGGAGCGGCGCACCTGGCCGCTTTCGCGGATGCCGTCGCGGTAGATGTCGCTGGCGTCGGCGGAGAAGCCGCGAATCTTGATGCTTTCGCCGCGCATGTCATACGTGGCGTCAATGCCCGCGTTGCCTTCCAGAATGGAGCTGAGGTCGTTGGTGCCGTAGTTCTTGTTTTTCTGGATGTCCAGCACGTCCACGGCCTGCGGCGTTTCCTTGATGGTGAGCTGGTTGCGCGTGACTTCGGCCTGGTCATAGCCGATATAGCCCTTGGTCACGCTGTTTTCCGATGTGCCCGTGACATACACCGTGGGCATGGTGGCTTCGTATTCGTCTTCGGCCGGTTCGTTTTCAGTGAGAGCGGCCTGGGCTGCCGCGCGCGCCTTGCCGGCAGGTTCTGCGCGCTGCGCCTGCTGCGCTTGTGCAGAGGCGGCCATCAGCGCCAGCACGGCCAGCGTCACGCCCGAAAGGCGGGAAAAAAGAAGCGAAGAGTTCATATGCATGAGCGAATGAGAGTGATTGAAAATTTGAATCATATTTTTTCTTGATGTAAATCTGACGTGCAAGGTTATTTTTTGTGTTGCTGGCGCGGCGCGGACAGCGTCAGCGGCTCGCTTAATGCTTGATGGCTTGATGAATGGCCTGATTGGCGGCCAGCAGGGCTGCCGTGGGGTCAGCGGCGTACAGGCTTGTTCCTGCAGCGCGCCAGCACGGCTTGCGTCAAGGGTCGAATTCGGATGGCAGATTGCATCAAAAAAAGGAGCGGATTCATGGGGCCAAAAATGCCATTTACCGCAGTTTCCACCAGGACCTCCTGCTATGAATCGAGGAGCTAATCCAGAGGCGAAATCAGGAGAGAAATGAGCGCGGCCGTTCAGCCCCGCCTACCCGGCGCGCATTTCAGGCTGGCTGACCCTCATGGCCAGAACGCGGCCAGGTTCTCAAACGCCTTGGCGGGCCGCGCTGGCCGGGGCGTTGCCGCGCCGGGCGGCGCGGGCCTGCCAGAGCGAGCGGGCAAAGGCGGCCGTGAAGGCCAGGCCCAGCAGCACGGCAATGGTGGGCGCGGGGGCGCTGTCGAGAAAGAAGCTGAGATACACGCCCAGCACGGAGCAGAGCACGGCGGCGGCGCACGAGAGGCACAGCATGCGGCCAAAGGTGCGCGCCAGCAGCAAGGCGGTGGCCCCCGGCACGATGAGCAGGGCGATGGCAAGAATCAGCCCCACGGCTTGCAGCGAGGCCACGACGGTGAGCGAGACGGCGGCCAGCAGGCCGTAGTGCAGCGCGGCGGTGTTCAGGCCGCTGACGCGCGCCTGCACGGGGTCAAAGGCGTGCAGCAGCAGATCGCGCCACTTCAGCGCCAGGGCGGCGGCCACGAGCAGGGCGACGGCGGCGCTTTGCAGCAGCTCCGGCGCGGCCGCACCAAGCAAGTCGCCCAAAAGAATGTGGTCCAGATGCACGCTGCTGCGTATCCACGCATGCAGCAGCAGGCCCAAGGCAAACATGCCGGAAAACACCACGCCCATGAGCGTGTCCTGCCGCACGCGGCTGCGGGTGTGCAGGTAGCCGGTGAGCGTGGCGCACAGCAGCCCGGCCACGAAAGCGCCAGCGGCCACGGGCAGGCCGAGCATGTAGGCGATGACCACGCCCGGAAAGACGGCGTGCGAAATGGCGTCGCCCAGCAGCGCGTAGCCCTTGACGACGAGCAGGCACGACAGCAGCGCCGCCGGCACGGCGGCCAGCGCGGCCAGCAGCAGCGCGTGCTGCATGAAGTCGTATTGCAGGGGAGCGAGCAGGAAAGAGAAAGTGGCGGTCATGACGGATGCCGCAGGCGCGGCGCGCGCGGGCTGCTGGCGGCCTTGCCGTGGGCAAAGCCAGTGAAAGAGACAGAAAAAGGGGCAGGCGGCGGGGCTTTTATCGCTCCTTGATTCATAGCATGGCCTCCCCGCCAAATAGGCGCAAAAAGGCTTTTTTGACCCATCAAATCTGCTCCCTTTTTTGATGCGTTTTCATGAGCAGCTGCGGGCTGCCGCCGGCGCATCCGCCTTTGAAGCACTGGCGCGGGCGCGGCGGCGCGCAGCCAGCAGGCCGTGGCGCGGGGCAAAAACAAACGCCAGGGCAAAAAGCGCGGTTTGCAGCAGCACGATGACGGCGCCGGTGGCCCCATCCAGAAAGTAGCTGGCCCAGGCGCCGATCAAACCGCTGGCAACGCCAATGGCGGTGGCAATGGCGGCCACGCGGCCAAAGCGGTCGCTCAAAAGCCAGGCCGTGGCCCCCGGCGTGATGATGAGGGCGATGACGAGAAAGGCCCCCACGGCCTGCATGGCGGCAATGGTGCAGGCGGCCAGCATGGCGAAAAAGCCCGCCTTGAGCGCCGTCACGTGCAGGCCCACGCTGCGGGCGTGGCTTTCGTCGAAAAACACCGCCAGCCAGTCGCGCCACTTCAGCAGCAGTGCCAAAAAAGTGAGCAGGCTGATGGCCACCAGCTGCGCCAGATCGAGCGGCGTGATGGCCAGCACATTGCCCAGCGCAATGGTCTGGATGCTGATGCCCGCCGGCGCCAGCGAGATGATGAACAGGCCCAGCCCCAGAAAGGTGGAAAACGTCACGCCTATGACCACGTCCTGCTTGAGCCGCGTGCGGCTGTTGATGAGCAGCATCACGCCCGCCGCCAGCGCGCCGGAGAAAAAGGCCCCCAGCGAGTAGGGCAGCCCCAGCAGATACGCGCCCGCCACGCCGGGCACGATGGCGTGCGAAATGGCGTCGCCCATGAGCGACCAGCCGCGCAGCATGAGAAAGCACGAGAAAAAGGCGCACACGCCGCCCGCCAGCGCGGCGGCCAGCATGGCGTGGCGCATGTAGGCGTAGCCCAGCGGCTCGGCCAGCAGGGCGCAGACGGCAGCCAGGCTCATGGCGCGCCCCCTGTGCCCGCATCAGGCTGGCCGCGCACGGATGAGCGCCCGTGCAGCAGCACCAGCGGGCGCTCGTCGTCGGTGACGATGCCCACGCCTTGCGCTTGCGGCAGCTCGAAGTGGCGCAGCACGCCGCCGAAGGCGCGCTCCAGATTGGCGCGGGTGAACACCTCTGCCGTGGGGCCGCAGGCCAGCACCGTGCCCTGAATGAGGGCGGTGCGGTCGCAAAACTCGGGCACGCTGCCCAGGTTGTGCGTGGACACGAGGATGACGCAGCCTTCATCGCGCAGCTGGCGCAGCAAATCGATGATGGCGCTTTCGGTCTTCACATCCACGCCGGTGAAAGGCTCGTCCAGCAAGATGACGCGGGCCTGCTGCGCCAGCGCGCGCGCCAGAAACACGCGCTTTTTCTGCCCGCCGGAAAGCTCGCCAATCTGCCGCCCGGCCAGCTCAGACATGTCCACCCGCTCCAGCGCCTGCCGCACGGCGGCGCGGTCGGCCTGGCGCGGCAGGCGCATGAAACCCATGTGGCCGTAGCGGCCCATCATCACCACGTCTTGCACCAGCACGGGAAAGTTCCAGTCCACTTCCTCGCTTTGCGGCACATAGGCCATCAGGCGCTGGCGCATGGCCTGCGCCACGGGCAGCCCCAGCACCTGCACCTGCCCGGCCGAAAGCGGCACAAAGCCCATGACGGCCTTGAACAGCGTGGATTTGCCGCTGCCATTGATCCCCACCAGCGCGGTGATGCTGCCCGCAGGCGTTTCAAAGCTGGCGTCGCGCAAGGCCGTGTGGCCGTTGGCATAAGTCACGGTCACGCCCCGGGCGCAAATGCCGCTGCTGGCGGTCCTGTTGCTGGCGGCAGGGGCGGCGGCGCTGGCGGCTTGCGTCATGGCTGGCCGCCCTGCTGCTTTTTGAGGCCCTCGGCCAGACCCTGGGCGATCGTGCTGCTGGTCACGCGCAGCAAGTCCAGATACGTGGGCACGGGGCCGTCTGCCGTGGTGAGCGAATCCACATACAGCACGCCGCCGTAGTGAATGCCCGTCTCGCGCGCCACCTGCTGCGCGGGCTTGGGCGAAATGGTGCTCTCGCTGAAGATGGCGGGCGCCTTGTGCTGGCGCACCATCTCGATCATGTGGCGCACCTGCTGCGGCGTGCCTTGCTGGTCGGCATTGATGGGCCACAGATACAGCTCCCGAAGGCCAAAGTCGCGCGCCAGATAGCTGAAAGCGCCCTCGCTCGTGGCCAGCCAGCGCGCGCCGGGCGGCAGCTTCTCCAGCTCGGCGCGGATGGGGGCGATGGCCGCCTGAATGCGCTGCTTGTATTGCTCGGCATTGGCGCGGTAGGCATCGGCGTGCGCGGGGTCGTGCGCGGCCAGCGCATCGCGGATGTTGTCCACGTAAACCAGCGCGGCGGCGGGCGACATCCACGCATGCGGATTGGGCTTGCCCTCGTAGGGGCCGGCGCCAATGCCGATCGGCTCCACGCCTTGAGACACCACCGCCTGCGGCACGTTTTTCACGCGGCGGAAGAACTTTTCAAACCACGTCTCCAGATTCAACCCGTTCCACAGCACCAGCTGCGCGCCTTGCGTGCGCGCCAAATCGCCCGGCGTGGGCTGGTATTCGTGAATTTCCGCGCCGGGCCTGGTGATGGACTCCACCTGCGCCGCATCGCCCGCCACATTGCGGGCCATGTCGGCAATCACGGTGAACGTGGTCACCACCTTGAATTTGGGCGCTGGCTGCGCCGCCGCTGGCGGCAGCCCAAGAGCAAGGGCCGCCGCGAAAGCCGCCGCGAAAACCCTTGCGCCAGCGGCAGTCAGCGCGGCGCGGCGGCCAAGGCGTGAGCGGCGCAGGAAAGCGGAAGAAGTGAACATGCATTTGCCTTTCTTTGTTTGTACAGATGAGAACAGATGTCAATTTATCTTAGGCTCAAATGAAATGCCGCCACTGGCGGCGCCAAGGGCGCTCAGCCCTTTTCCTCCGTGGTAAAAGCGCGGTCTTGCCGCCGTGCATTTTTCCACTTCACTCTCCAAAGGGGCTTTTTCATGACTTGGCTTTCCCGCTTTCAGCCGCAGCTGCTGGCCCTTTTGCGCATCACCGCCGCCTACATGTACTTCTGGCACGGCACGGCCAAATTCTTCGGCTACCCCACGGCGATGGGGCATGTGGAGCTGCTGTCGCTCATGGGCGCAGCGGGCGTGCTGGAAATTGGCGGCGGCCTGCTGCTCATGCTGGGGCTGTTCACGCGGCCCGTGGCCTTTTTGCTTTCCGGCCAGATGGCCGTGGCCTACTTCATGGCCCACAGCCAGCCCAGCATGTGGATGCCGCTGCTCAACAAGGGCGAATCGGCGGCGCTGTTTTGCTTCATCTTCCTGTACCTGGCCGCCGCAGGCGGCGGCGCGCCCTCGCTCGATGGCCTGCTGCGCCGCAAACGGGCTTGAGCTGTTCCTGAGAGTTTTCACAATCTGCCAGTGGTGCGAAAAGCGTGGACTTAAGGCGCTCTGCGGCATTGCAAATCCCCAGCAGGTCAGCGCTGTTTGCGGTTTGTTGCTTTGCAGCTCATCTCGATCTGTGCTTTTTGCCCCTCACGGCCAGATTCTGAACGGGTTCTAAAAGCGATCGGCATTTCACGACTGGTTTGTGGGCGGCAAAGTCAATAAAAGCGTGCGGCGGAGGCGTTTCGAGGGCCTGAATCTGCTCTCAAAATAAGGAAAAATGCGCCAGGCTCGGCCGCGCTGCGCCTTTGCGCCTGCAAGCAGGCCGGTACGCATTTTCCGGAAAACCGGAATATGAGAAGCTTGAAAAGTGTGGAAATATTTTCGCGGGCAGGTTGCAATGAATAGGGTTATTTGAGCTGCCGGTGCCATCGTTGACAAGCTTGCCGCCTGTGAGCGGTTTTATTGACAGGAAAAACAAAATGATTGGACTGATCGCCTTGTTCACGCTCATCGTCCTTTTCAGGACTTTGATTGCCGTGAGCAAATGGCTGACTCGCGGGATGACGGGGACGCCTGCCGCGATATTTTTCACGCGCCTGGCCATTATTTTTGGCTTTTTTCCGCTGGCGCTGTCCGACGAGATCATTGGCGCCATGCAGCATGCGTATTGGTGCAAAGCATATGGCGTCAAGAGCGCCGATTTGTCAAGGGCGAAGGGAAAAGAAGTCATCATGTATTACGATTTAGATAGCAAATCCATGCCATTTTCAGCGATTTCAATTGAAAGGTACAATATTGTTCTGAAGGATGCAAAAACAAATGAAGAGCTTGCGAAATACCATACATATGGCGCCACTTCTGGCGGGTGGTTCAAGAAATATATAGTGTGGACGGACAGCCAGCCGATATTTGCCGGATCCAATTGCAGCGAAAAGCGTTTATTTTCCCGCGAACAAATCACGGTTGTGAAGTGGGAATATGATTGAAATGCGGCATTTGCCGTTCGCCTGCGTGAATTCATGGCCGCTTGCGCAAAAAACATTCAAAAAGCCTTGCTTTTCGGCCATCGGCAAGGAAAGTATTTTTTCGGGGAATGAAGCCTGAATGGCCCCCGGCTCATTGAAACCGCCAGCAAACTGCAATCAGGGGCTTTTCAGCCCCTGTTTTGCTTTGGTCGGCCCATGAATGGCTTGCGCCAGCGCCCCGCAAGCCTTTTTGCTCCTGCTTTGATAGCAGCCAAGCCCGTGAAACCGTGCGATGGAGGCGTTTTTTGGGGCTTTGATTTGCTCCTAGAAAAAAGAGCGTTCAGGCCAGCGGCGGGTTGGCGGCGAAGTAGTTGCGCACGCCCACGAGCAGGGCGTCGGCCAGGCGGCTTTGGTAGGCGGCGGTGCGCAGCTTGCGCTCTTCTTCGGGGTTGCTGATGAAGGCGGTTTCGACCAGCACGCTGGGGATGTCGGGCGCGCGCAGCACGGCAAAACCGGCGCGCTCCACTTGTTTTTTGTGCAGGTGGCCGACTTTGTCCATTTCGCGCAGCAGGGCATGGCCGAGCTTGAGGCTGTCGGTGATTTGCGCGGCGGTGCTCATGTCCAGCAGGGCGCGTTGCAGGTGGGGGGCACGGCTGGCGGCGGCAATGTTGATGCCGCCCACGGCGTCGGCCTGGTTTTCTTTTTGCGCAAGCCAGCGCGCGGCGTTGCTGCTGGCGCCGCGCTCGGAGAGGGCAAAGACGCTGCCGCCGCGCGCGCCGGGGTTGGTGAAGGCGTCGGCGTGGATGCTGATGAACAGGTCGGCGCCCACGCTGCGGGCCTTGTGCACGCGGGTGTTCAGGGGCACGAAGTAGTCGGCTTCGCGCGTGAGAAAGGCCCGCAAGGGGTAGCGGCCGGCGGTGCTGGCGTTGAGGCGGTCGCGCAGATACAGGGCGATGGGCAGGACGACGTTTTTCTCGTTCGTGCCCGCCGGGCCGGTGGCGCCGGGGTCTTCGCCGCCGTGGCCGGGGTCGATGGCCACGAGCAGCATGCGGCGTGGGCCGCCGCGCGAAGACGGGGCGCTGCCGCGCGCGGGCGGGCGGATGCCGGGCGCGCCCGCGCTGGCGACGGTGCGGTCAGGCTCGGGCCTGGGCGGCGGTTTGATGCCGATGCCGTCTGCCGAGGCCACGGCGGTGGAGGGAGCGCCGGGTTCGCGGTATTTGCTGGTCTGGCGGGCGATGAGTTCGGCCAGGGGGTCGTGCTCGTCGGCCTGCGCCACGTGCACGCCCGTGGCCGGCGGCGTGGGCTGGCCGGGCGGCGGGGCGGGAATGGGCGGCTGCGCGCCGCCCTGGCCCAGCTGGGCGAGCAGCATTTCCATGGGGTCGGGCGGGTTGGCCGGGTACAGGTCGAACACCAGGCGGTATTTGTAGGCGGCCACGGGGGTGAGGGTGAACACTTGCGGTTCGGTGGCGCGCTTGAGGTCGAACACCAGCCGCACCACGTCGGGCGTGTATTGGCCTACGCGCACGCCGGCGATGTTGGGGTCGTCGCTGCGCACTTTGCCCACCAGCTGCTGCAAGGCGGCGTCGAGTTTGAGGCCGTCAATGTCCACGGCCAGGCGCGGCGGGTCTTCCACGGTGCGGTGGCTGGCTTTCAGGGGCGCGTCAGACTCGATGGTCACGCGCGTGTAGTCCTGCGCGGGCCACACGCGCACGGCGATGATGCCCGCGCCTTGCGCCAGTTGCGGCGCGCCCAGCAGCAGGGCCAGGGAGCTGCCTTTTTTGAGGAGTTCGCGGCGTTGCATGGCTCAGAAGCTCTCCAGGGTGTGCGAATCAAGGGTGTTCAGAAGCCGCCGCCCCAAAGGGGTGGCGGCGGTGAGGGTGATGCGGCGCGCTTGCAGGGCGCCGTCTTCGACGGCGCTGCCTTCTTCGGGGGCGATGAGCACATCCAGATCGGGCACGGGCAGCAGGCCGCCCGCTTGCTGCGGCCACTCGGCCAGCTTCAGCGCGGGCGCGGCAAAGGCGTCGCGCAGGCCCGCGTCTTCCCACTCGGCGGGGTCGCTGAAGCGGTAGAAGTCAAAGTGAAAAACGGCCAGTCCTGACGGCGTTTCATGCGGCTCCATCACGGCGTAGGTGGGGCTTTTGATGCGCCCGGCCACGCCCAGGGCGCGCAGCAGGTAGCGCGTGAAAGTGGTTTTGCCCGCGCCCAGGCCGCCGCGCAGGGCGATGAACGCGCCTTGCGGCGCGGCCTCTTGCAGCCCGCGCGCCAGGCGCTGTGCCAGCGCGGCGGTGCCGGCTTCGCTGCGGCAGGCCAGTTGCAGGGCAGGGGGGGTATCCGGGGCGCTGTTTGCGGCGCTGTCCGGGGTGTTTTTCTGCAAGGCGGAAGGTGAAGGCGCTGCTTGCAGGGCGGTCATGGCGTGTTCATGGATATGGACGGGGCGGCGGCGGGCGGGCTGTTTTGGCAACAATCCGGCCCCTTTGCGGAAACGACAAATACAAATCATGCCCACCGATCAAGACCCGCAGGCCCGGATCGACCCTGTTGCACTGCTGGAGCGCGTGCGCGCCTGGGCCAAGGAGCTGGGATTTTCCCAAATCGGCGTGGCGGGCGTGGACCTGTCCAGCGCCGAGGCGGGCCTGAGCCAGTGGCTGGCGCAAGGCTTTCACGGCAGCATGGACTACATGGCCGCGCACGGTTTGAAGCGCGCGCGCCCTGCCGAGCTGGTGCCCGGCACCGTCAGCGTCATCACCGCCCGCATGGACTACCTGCCGCGCAGCACGCCCCAAGGCTGGCAGCGCGTGGAGTTCGAGCGCCTTCAGCGCCCGCAAGAAGGCGTGGTGTCCGTCTATGCCCGTGGGCGCGATTACCACAAGGTGATGCGTGCGCGCCTGCAAAAGCTGCAAGCGCGCATGGCCGCCGAACTCGGCCCCTTCGGCCACCGCGTCTTCACCGACTCGGCCCCCGTGCTGGAGGCCGAGCTGGCCGCCCGCAGCGGCCAGGGCTGGCGCGGCAAGCACACCCTCGTGCTCTCGCGCGATGCAGGCTCCATGTTCTTTCTGGGCGAAATCTATGTGGACATCGCCCTGCCGCCCAGCGAGCCTGTCACCCACCACTGCGGCACATGCACCGCCTGCATGGACGCCTGCCCCACCGGCGCCATCGTCGCGCCCCACCGGCTGGATGCGCGGCGCTGCATCTCGTATCTGACCATCGAGCTGCACGGCGCCATTCCCGAAGACATGCGCCCGCTCATTGGCAACCGCATCTACGGCTGCGACGACTGCCAGCGCGTATGCCCCTGGAACAAATACGCGCACGTCAGCGCCTTGCCCGACTTTGACGAGCGCGAGGGCCTGACGGACGCGCCCTTGACCGCCCTGCTGGCCTGGAGCGAAGAAGAATTTCTGCGCCGCACCGAAGGCAGCCCCATCCGCCGCATCGGCCATGCCCGCTGGCTGCGCAATGTGGCCGTCGCCCTGGGCAACGCCCTGGCCCGCCTGCCCGCAGACGACCCCGCCCGCGCCCCCTTGCTGGCCGCGCTGGCTGCGCGGCGCGAACACCCCGACGAAATGGTGCGCGAGCACGTGGCCTGGGCCATGGAGCAAAAAGCCTGAGAACCGCCTGCGCCGTCTGGCCATTCGCTCCTCGCGGCAGGGTTTCATTCTTCAAGAAGAGGAGCAAATCCGGCGGCATGAAAACTGGCTCTCGCGCAATGTGCACTAGGACATCATGCTATCGATCCAGGAGCTGATTCAGACGGCCAGTTGGCTTTCATGAACAGGCTCCGGGGCGGCTTGCGCCTGCCCTGGCCCGGGCAGCGCTAGCGCAGCCGCGCCAGCAGCCCGGCTGTGGAAGCGTCCATGCCTTGCGCGTGGCCTTGCAGCAGGCAGGCTTCGATGTCGCCCGCGTGGCGCTTGCCCAGCTCCACGCCCCACTGGTCAAAGCTGTTGAGGCCCCAGATGGCGCCGCTGGTGAACACGCGGTGCTCGTGCAGCGCCAGCAGGGCGCCGAAGCTGGCCGGCTCCAGCCGCTCCAGCAGCAAGAAGGTGCTGGGGCGGTTGCCGGGAAAGTGCCGGTGGCCGTCTTCGCCCGCCTGGCCCATCATGAGCGCGCGCGACTGGGCCAGCGCGTTGGTGAGCAGCTTGGCGTGATGGCCGGGCAGCTCGTGCGCGGCTTCGCGCGTGACGATGAAATCGACGGGAATGACTTGCGTGCCCTGGTGCAGCATCTGAAAGAAAGCGTGCTGGCCGTTGCTGCCCGCTTCGCCCCAGACGACGGGGGCGCTGTCAAAGGCCAGGGGCTGGCCGGCGGCGTCCACGCGCTTGCCGTTGCTTTCCATCTCAAGCTGCTGCAAATAGGCGGGCAGGCGGCGCAGGCCGTGGTGGTAGGGGGCGATGCAGCGGCTGGCAAAGCGGTGGAAGTTGCGGTTCCACACATCCAGCAGGCCCAGCAGCGCGGGCAGGTTGGCGTGCAAGGGGGCGCTGGCGAAGTGGCAGTCCATGGCATGCGCGCCCGCCAGCAGCGCCTTGAAGCCTGCCGCGCCCAGCGCAATGGCCACGGGCAGGCCAATGGCCGACCACAGCGAGTAGCGCCCGCCCACGCCGTCGGCAAAGGTGAGGCACCGGCCCGCGCCAAAGGCGCGCGCGGCTTCGGGCCGGGCCGTCAGGGCGGCAAAGTGCGCGGCCAGATCGCTTTCCTGCCCGCCGTTCTGCAAAAACCAGGCGCGCGCGGAGCGGGCGTTTTGCAGCGTTTCGGCGGTGCCAAAGCTCTTGGAGGCAATGACGAAAAGCGTACGCGCCGGTTGCAGCGCAGCCAGCGCGGCGGCCAGCTCGTGCCCGTCCATGTTGGCCACGAAGTGGATGCGCGGCCCGCCGGGGCGCGCGTGATCTTGCAGCGCCTGCAAGGCCAGGCGCGGGCCGAGGTCAGAGCCGCCGATGCCGATGTGAACCACGTCGGTGAAGCGCCCCTGGGCGCGGATGCTTTCAGCCAGCGCCAGCATGGCGTCAAGCTGCTTCATGCACTCGCGGTGTTCGGCTTGCAGCGCGGCGGGCGCAGCGCCGGGCGGGCAGCGCAGCAGCGGGTGCAGGGCCGGGCGGCCTTCGGTGTTGTTCACGGCCTGGCCGCCCAGCATGGCGTCGCGGTAGCTTTCAAGCTGGCATTGGGCGGCCAGTTGCAGCAGCAGCGCCAGGGCGCGCTCGTCAAGCAGGTTTTTGGACAGATCGGCGAAAACGTGCGGCGCTTGCAGGCTCAGGCGCTCAAAGCGCCGGGCGTCTTCGGCAAAGGCGCGGCGCAAATCAAACGCATCCGCCCCGTCAAAGCGCTGCCGGTGGTGTGCGGCCAGGGCGGCCCAGGCGGGCGTGGCGTCGCAGCGCGGGCGGCTGGCAAGGCTCATTGCTGCAACAGCGCGTCGAGCTTTTTCGCGTCGGCCACGAAGGCGCGGATGCCTTCGGCCAGCTTTTCGGTGGCCATGGCGTCTTCATTGAGCGCAAAGCGAAAGGCCGCTTCCTCATCGGCGCCAAAGCTGGCGGCGGGCAAGTCAAGCTGGCGGGCGGCTTCGGCGTCCAGTGCGCGCGGCAGGGGCGCGCGGCTTTCGGCCAGCTGGGCGAGCAAATCGGGGCTGATGGTGAGCAAATCGCACCCGGCCAGCGCGGCAATCTGGCCCGTGTTGCGAAAGCTCGCGCCCATCACTTCGGTGGCAATGCCAAAGCGCTTGTAGTGGTTGAAGATGCGCGTGACGGACTGCACGCCGGGGTCATTGGCGCCCGCGTGCGCCGCCTCGTCCCACGCGCTGCCCGCGCGCGCCTTGTGCCAGTCATAAATGCGGCCCACAAAAGGCGAGATGAGCCGCACCTTCGCCTGCCCGCAGGCCACGGCCTGGCAAAAGGCAAACAGCAGCGTGAGGTTGCAGTTGATGCCGCGCCTTTGCAGCCGCTCTGCGGCGCGGATGCCTTCCCACGTGGCGGCAATCTTGATGAGCACGCGCTCTACCGGCACGCCCTCGGCCTGATACAGCTCGATCAGGCGCTCGGCGCGGGTGTAAGTGGCGTTTTCGTCAAACGACAGGCGCGCGTCCACTTCAGTGGAAACGCGCCCCGGAATCAGCGCCAGGATTTCGCAGCCAAAGCGCACCAGCAGCCGGTCGGCCACTTCGTCCAGCGGCCGGCCGCGATGCGCCGCCACGGTTTGCGCCAGCAGCGGCGCGTATTCGGGCTTTTGCACGGCCTTGAGAATGAGCGAAGGGTTGGTGGTGGCGTCTTGCGGCTGAAACTGCGCCAGCTGGCGAAAGTCGCCCGTGTCGGCCACCACGGCAGTGAACTGCCTGAGAGAGTCGAGCTGATTCATGATGGGCGCGGATTATCAGCGCTGCCCGCCTGGGCCTGGCGGTGAAAACAGGCGCAGAAAAGAAGGGCCAGGCGCAGGCTGCGGGCAGGCAAGGTATTTCGCTCCTTTATCCATAGCATGAGGTCCTAGTGAAATCTGCGCGAGATGGATTTTTTGCCTGCTTGAATTTGCTCCTGTTTCTTGCTGGCAAGCAAAGGGTCATGCCGCGCTCGCTCCATCCGTATTCCGCCCCCGGCCATGCCCCTGCGCCGCATGGGGCGGCCCATAGAATCCGCGCCCTATGTCCTATCTCGTCCTGGCCCGCAAATACCGTCCGCGCAACTTTTCAGAAATGGTGGGCCAGGAGCACGTGGTGCAGGCCCTGGGCAACGCGCTCACGCAGCAGCGCCTGCATCACGCCTATTTGTTCACCGGCACGCGCGGCGTGGGCAAAACCACGGTTTCGCGCATCCTGGCCAAGTCGCTCAACTGCACGGGGCCTGACGGGCAAGGCGGCATCACCGCCACCCCTTGCGGCCAGTGCGCGGCCTGCACGGCCATCGACGCCGGGCGCTTTGTGGACTACACCGAGCTGGACGCCGCCAGCAACCGGGGCGTGGACGAAGTGCAGGGCCTGCTGGAGCAAGCCGTCTACAAGCCCGTGCAAGGGCGCTTCAAGGTCTTCATGATTGACGAAGTGCACATGCTCAGCAACACGGCGTTCAACGCCATGCTCAAAACGCTGGAAGAGCCGCCCGAATACCTGAAATTCGTGCTCGCCACCACCGACCCGCAGAAAGTGCCCGTCACGGTTCTTTCGCGCTGCCTGCAATTCAACCTGCGGCCCATGGCCCCCGAAACCGTGCTGTCGCACTTGCAGCGCGTGCTGGCGCAAGAAAACGTGCCCGCCGAAGCCGCCGCCTTGCGCCTGCTGGCGCGCGCCGCGCGCGGCTCCATGCGCGACGCCCTCAGCCTGACCGACCAGGCCATCGCCTTCGGCAGCGGCCAGATTGCCGAAGCGGGCGTGCGTCAGATGCTCGGCAGCGTGGACGGCAGCCTCGTCTTTGCCCTGATTGACGCGCTGGCCGCCGCCGATGGCCGCGCCGTGGTGCAAACCGTGGACCACCTGCGCGCCCACGGCCTTTCAGCCGCCACCGCGCTGGAAGACATGGCCAGCGTGCTCCAGCGCATGGCCGTGCACCAGGCCGTGCCCGGCATGCCCGTGGACGAAGCCGACCCCGATGCGCAGGAAACCGCCCGCCTGGCCGCCCTGCTGCCGCCCGATGAAACGCAGCTGCTCTACAGCCTGTGCATTCATGGCCGCGCCGAACTGGGCCTGGCCCCCGACGAATACACCGGCCTGCTGATGACCCTGCTGCGCCTGCTGCCCTTCAAACCATCTGCCGCCCAACCCGGCGGCAGCGGCCGCGCCGCGCCAGAAAAAAAAACACTGAAAGCGGATGAGGCCGCCGCATCGACCCCCGCTGCGGCAACACCGCCGCCCGCCAGCGCCGCAGCCCCCATCACACCTGCCGCAGACCCTGGCGCCGCGCCCAATGAAGCCCGGCAGCCCGCCCTAGCCGCCCAGCCCGCCCTAGCCGCCCAGCCCGCCGCCGGTTCCCCGGCGGCCTCCGCGCCCGGCGTCTCGCAAGCGCCTGCTGCCCGCCCGGCCCCATCGCCCGCCCACACGGCTGATGCGCCCCCCGCGCCAGCCGCTGCCGCCCTGCCTGAAACAGCCCAAACCGAAGAAGCCTCAACCGAAGAAGCCCAAACAGCAAAAGCCGCAGCCTTCGCCCAGCCCGCCTTCCCTGCGCCGCCAAACAGCGCCAGCGAGCCGGATGACGACGGCTGGTTCGACGCCCTCATGGCTGAAGGCGACCCAGACGCTCCCGGCAGTGCCCCGCCCTGGCATGACGCCGCCGAACCCGCCCGCCAGCTGCCGCGCCCGCCAGCCGTGCAGGCCCTGCCCGTCATCGCCGCGCCTCACGCCCGCCACACCACGCCGGATGTGGCCGCGCCGTCCGCCCCTGAAGCGCGTGGCGCAACCGGCGAGCCAGACGCGGTTCAAACGCCTTCCGCCGCCAGCCTCATCGCCATTCCCGTGCGCGAAACCTCAGCGCACGAAAGCCCTTCCAGCGCGCCCGCCGCTTCCTCCAGCGCCGCGCCGCCCGCCCTCACCCCCTCGCCCGAAGGCAGCTTCTGGCACGCCCTCGTGCAAGAACTCATCGCCCGCGAAGCCATCACCGCCCTCGCGCGCGAACTCGCCTTGCAATCACAACTCATCGCCCGAGGCGAAGGCGTCTGGACGCTGCGCACCGCCAATGCCACCCTGGCCCAGCCCGCCACCGCCGCCCGCCTGCAAGCCGCCTTGCAAGCCGCAGGCCACGCCATCACGCTGCAAGTGCAAACCGGCGAAACCGCCGACCTCACCGACACCCCCGCCCGCCGCAATGCCCAGCACGCCGCCGCCCGCCTGCAAGCCGCCCGCGAGCTGCTCATGGCCGACCCCTTTGTGCAGCACATCACCCGCGAGCTGGGCGCCCGCCTTGTTCCCGGCAGCCTGAAAGCGCTTTGAGCGCGCCAGGCAACCAGCACGGCCCCGGAGCTTGTTCAGGGTCTGGCCACGAGGGGGGTGAAAGAGCAGATGAGAGCTTGGGCAGCCAGCGCAAGCCGCAGACGGGCTGGCTGACCGGCCAGCCAATTGCGACGCAACAGGCCGTCGGGGTCGTTTTTTAGCGCCTGTAGGCGAGCGTTGGAAGGTCTATTTTAGCTCCCTTATTCATAGCATGATGTCCTAGTGGATACTGCGCAGGCCGGTGTTTTGGCCCCCTCAAATTTGCTCCTGTTTCTGAGATTCTGCCCAGAGTTGAGCCGTGAGGGGAAAAGAGTGAATCGGGATGGACCGCAAGGCGCAAGGCCTGACTGTCCGCCTGCTGCCTGACAAGGCGTTTGCAACGCCATGGACTGCCCAAGTCCGCGCTTTCTGCGTTCGCGGACTTTGAACAAGCGTTTCAGCATGGGCTGCGTGTTGCCGTTGCGTTCATTCCCGCTGGCGAATCAGCCGCCGCAAAACGCCTGGCGCCACCGCGCCGCAAGGAGCACGGGTTGGCCGTGAGCGTGAAAAGAGGCAGCGGCATTCGCTCCGGTTATTCGCCCGCCTGCCGCAGCGTTTGCGCCACGGGGCGGCGCAGCACTTCGCGCAGGCTCCACCAGCCGGCGGCCAGGGCCAGGGCCGCCCCCGCCAGGCTGCCCAGCAAAGGCGTAGCCAGGGGCGCAGTCCAGTCAAATTCAAAGACGTGGCGCGCCAGCCCCCAGCCCAGCACGCTGGCCACCAGGCTGGCGAGCGCACCGGCCAGCAGGCCCACGCCGGCCAGTTCGGCGCGCTGCACCTTACCCAGCAAGGCGGCAGAAGCGCCCAGGGCGCGCATGATGGCAAATTCGCGCGCTTTTTCTTCGCGCGTGGCGGTGATGGCGGCCACCAGCACCAGCAGCCCGGCCGCCAAGGTGAAGGCAAAAAGAAATTCCACCGCGCGAATCACTTGCGCCAGCACGCGCTGCACCTGCGCCAAAGTGGCGCTCATGTCGATGCTGGTGATGTTGGGAAATTGGCGCACGAGGGCATTGTCAAAACCCGGCTGGCCGGGCGAGCGCCAGGCGGCCATCCAGGTGTAGGCCACGTCATCGGGCAATTCGCTCACGGGCAGGAGCACGAAGAAATTGGCGCGCAGCGATCCCCAGTCCACCTTGCGCAGCGAACGCACGCGCACTTCATGCGTGGCGCCGGCAAAGTCAAAGCCCAGCGTGTCGCCCAGGCGGATGCCCAGCGTTGCGGCCAGGCCCTCTTCCACGCTGGCCGCGCCCGCTTCTTCGGGCTGCCAGCGGCCGGCGGCCAGGCTGTTGTGGGCGGGCAGCGTGGGGGTGTGGGAGAGGTTGAATTCGCGCTCGGCCAGGCGCTGCGCGCGCTCGTCGCTGAAACTGGCGGCAGTGACGGGCCGGCCGTTGATGCTGACCAGGCGGCCCCGGAACATGGGATACCAGTCGTAGCCGCGCACGCCGCCTTGCGCGAGGGCGGCGCGAAAGTCTTCGGCCTGATCGGGCATGACGTTGATGGTGAAGCGGTTGGGCGCATCAGGCGGCGTGGCGCGCTGCCAGCTGGCCATCAGGTCAGTGCGCAGCAGCACCAGCAGCACCAGCGCCATCAAGCCCACGGCCAGGCTGCTGACTTGCGCCACGGCATGGGCGGGGCGGGCGGTGATTTGCCGCGCGGCCAGCGCCAGCCAGCGCGGGGCGCCATCCGCCGCGCCCGCCCAGCGGCGCAGCAGGGCCACGGCCAGCCGCGCCAGCAGGGCGAAAAGCAGCGCCGCGCCCGCAAAGCCGCCCACAGCCATCAGCCCCAGCGTGGCGTCGCGGCTGGCGGCCAGCAGCAGCGCGGCAAAACCGGCCATGCCCAGGCCCAGCACGGCCAGCGGAGCGGCCTTGGGCTGGCCCATATCGCGCCGCAGCACGCGCAGCGGGGGCACGCGCGCCAGTTGCAGCACGGGCGGCAGGCCAAAGGCAGCCAGCAGCGTCAGTCCCACGCCCAGGCCCAGCAGCGCGGGCCAGGGGCCGGGCGCGGGCAAATCCGCCTGCACCAGCCCGGCCAGCAGCCAGATGAAAGCGTGGTGCAGCGCCCAGCCCAGCGCCACGCCCGCCAGACTGGCTGCCAGCCCGGCCAGCAAAAATTCCACCGCGTAAGCGCCCGCCAGCGCGCGCTGCGGCAGGCCCAGCACGCGCAAAAGGGCTGCGTCATCCAGCCGCCGCAGGGCGAAAGCGCGCGCGGCCAGCGCCACGGCCACCGCCGAAAGCAGCGCGGCCAGCAGCGCCACCAGGTTCAGAAACTTTTCGGCGCGCGCCAGCGTGGTTTGCATTTCGGGGCGGCCGCTGTCCAGCGACTCCAGGCTCATGCCGCGCGTGTCCGGTGCGTCCGGTGTGTCCGGTGCAGCAGGCGTTGCGGATGCCGCCTTGTCCGCGCCCTTGAGCCGCGCCTCGGCCCATTGCGTGAAAGCGGCCACGGCCTCGTCGCCCGCCGCGCCATCACCGGCCACCGCCAGCCGCCAGGTGATGCGGCTGGCCGGCTGCACCAGGCCCGTGGCGGCCAAATCGCTCTCGCGCAGCATCACGCGCGGGGCAAAGCCCGCAAAGCCGCTGCCCCGGTCTGGCTCGGCCGTGATGACTTTGGCCACCGTGAACGCCGCATCGCCCAGCATCAGCTTCTGGCCGGGGGCCATGTCCAGCGCCTCCAGCAGCGCGGCATCCACCCACGCCTGGCCGGGCGCGGGCACTTCGCGCGTGGCGGCATCGGGCGCATCCGGCCCATCGGCCACGCGCAGGCTGCCGCGCAGCGGATAGCCCGGCGGCACGGCCTTGAGCGACACCAGGCGGCTGGCGCCCGGCTCGCCCGCCGCGCTGTCAGGCGCGCGCGCCATCGTCGCGAAATTCAGCGTCAGCGCCGTCTGCAGGCCCAGCGCCTGCGCCTTGGCCTGCCACTGCGGCGCGGGCGCGTGGTCGCTGGCCAGTACCACATCGCCGCCCAGCAGCTGTCGCGCGTCGCGCCGCAAGCCGCCTTGCAGCCGGTCGGCAAAAAAACTCACGCAAGCCAGCGCCGCCACCGCCAGCAGCACGGCCAGCATCAGCAGCCGCAACTCCCCGGCGCGCGCATCGCGCCAAAGCCCCCGCCAGCCCAGCGCCAGCACCGAAACCGTTTGATTCATGGCGGCGAAGGTAGCAGGCTTGCAGAAGCTGGCCGCTGCTATCATGCCGCGCAAGTGTCTTTCCACCTTTCGCAAGGAGCCAACCATGCCTGAATCCAAAGCCGCCAAAAAGGTCGCCGCCGCCTCCGAGCAGCTGACAGAAGCCGCCATCGAAACCAAGGAACAGCTGGCCGCCAACCTGCGCCGCCTGATTGCCGACGCCGAAGATCTGCTCAGCGCCACCGCCGGCCAGACCGACAGCCGCTTGGCCGAGCTGCGCACCCGCGCCCGCGAGAACCTGCAAATCGCCCGCGAAAAACTGGCTGACGCCGACGCCGCCATCCGCGCCAAAACGCGCGAAATGGCCTACGCCACGGATGACTACGTGCACGACAACCCCTGGTCTTCCATCGGCGTGGCGGCGGCGCTGGGCCTGCTCATTGGCGTGCTGATTGGCCGCCGCTGATGGGCCTCTGATACAAGGCGCGCTTGGCCTGCCGAAAACCGCCTCGCCAGAAAACCTGTCTGATGCGCGAACCGGGCTGCCAAGGCCCGGTTTTGCTTTGTCTCCCCTGCCAGAAAGGCCCGCCCATGCCCGCCGCCGATTCCGCTGATACCGCCGCCAGCCGCCCCGGCTTCGTCAGTCGCCTGCGCGGCCTGCTGGCCGACGCGCTGGAGCTGGCCCACGTGCGCCTGGAACTGCTGGCGCTGGAAGCGCGCGAAGAAAGCGCCCGCCTGCTGGCCGTGCTGCTGTGCGCGCTGGCCGCCGCCGCCTTCTTATGCCTTGGCCTGGCGTTCCTGGCCGTATTTCTCACCGTGCTGCTGTGGGATGAGCACCGGCTGCTCGCGCTGGGCGTTTTCACGGCGCTTTTTCTGGGCGGCGGCGCGGGCTTGGCCTGGCTGGCGCTGGCGCGTGCGCGCGATGGGCGCGGCTGGTTCGCCGCCACGCGGCAGGAGCTGGCGCGCGACTGCGAAAGGCTGCGCTCATGACGCCTCCCGTGATGCCCTCCAGCCCCGAATCCCTTGTTGAACGCCGCGCACGGCTGCTGGCGCGCTCCGCCGAGCTGCGCGAGCGCATCGCCCAAGGCAGCCAGGCCCTGCGCCCCGCCGCCCGCATGGCCGACGGCGCTGCCAGCCTTGCCAGCCGGGCGCGCGAGCAAATGCGAAAGCACGGCCCGCTGCTCCTGCTCGCGGGCGCGGCCCTGGCGGGCGCGGCCCTCACGCGCCCGCGCCTGCTGCTTGGACTGGGCCTGCGCGTCTGGTCTGGCTGGCAGATTTATCAGCGCGTCCGCCCCTTGGCTCAAGGCTTTTTGCGGGGCCTGGCCAAAGGGCGAACCCTGCTCTGACGCCCGCGCGCCGATCCCGCCATCAGCGCTCCGGCGCTCCGCTCCACTCCCAAAAGCCCATGCAGTCCATGAACCCCAACGCCCCTGCGCCTGCCAGCGCCGAAGACGAAGGCGTGCCCGTCTCCACCAAGATCCGCGAGCGCCTCAAAGCCGCGCGCCAGCGCTACCACGCCAACGACAACATCGCCAGCTTCATCCAGCCCGGCGAGCTGGAGCAGCTGCTCGACGAAGTCACCGCCAAAATGCAAGGCGTGCTCGAAAGCCTGGTCATCGACACCGAAGACGACCACAACACCGCCAGCACCGCCCGCCGCGTGGCCAAGATGTATGTGAACGAGGTTTTCAAGGGCCGCTACGCCGCCGCGCCGGCCATCACCGAATTTCCCAACGCCGAGCGGCTCAATGAACTGATGATCGTCGGCCCCATCACCGTGCGCAGCGCGTGCAGCCACCACTTTTGCCCCGTCATGGGCAAGCTGTGGATCGGCGTCATGCCCAACGAACGCACCAACGTCATCGGCCTGTCGAAATACGCGCGCCTGGCCGAATGGGTCATGGGCCGCCCGCAAATCCAGGAGGAAGCCGTCGTGCAGCTGGCCGATCTCATTCAGCAGAAAACCCGCCCCGACGGGCTGGCGCTGGTCATGCAGGCCACGCACTTTTGCATGGCCTGGCGCGGCGTGAAAGACGTGGACAGCAAGATGATCAACTCCGTCATGCGCGGCGTATTTCTCACGCAGCCCAATTTGCGCCGCGAATTTCTCTCACTCATTCCCCGGGACTGAAACTGCCATGCTCGTGCGCCTGCTCTTTGCCAGCCGCGCCGCCGAACCGGCAGCGGCCACCATCGCCTCCATCTGCCAGCACTCCCAGCCGCGCAATGCCGAACGCGGCATCACTGGCGTGCTGGTCTGCGGCGACGGCGTGTTCATGCAAGCCATTGAAGGCGGCCGCGCCGCCGTCAACAGCCTCTACGGCGAAATCCTGCGCGACGCGCGCCACCGCGACGTGGTGCTGCTGCACTACGAAGAAATCACCGAAAGGCGCTTTGCCGGCTGGACGATGGGCGTTGTGGACACCCGCCGCATCAACCCCGCCATCCTCCTCAAATACAGCGAACGCGCCGCCCTCGACCCCTGCGCCTTGCCTGGCCAGGCCAGCCTGGCGCTGCTGGAAGAACTCGTCGCCACGGCCAGCATTGGCCGCGCCTGAGAGCCTGTTCAGTGCACGAGCTTTGAAACCCGGCCATAAAAGAATGTGCCGCACGGCAAAGGCGGGAAAAAGACGCTTTTATTCGCTCCTTGATCCATAGCATGATGTCCTAGTGGAATGAGCGCAAAGCGGCTTTTTTTATCCCTTTGATTTGCTCCTGTTTTGATAATCCCAGGCCAGCATGTCGGAGAAAGCGAAAGCGGGCTGGCGTTTTCAGCGCCGCTGCACCGAATCCGCTTTGGCCGTCTTGTTGCCCTTTTTCAGCCACAGGTAAAGCCCGCTGCCCAGCACGATGATGGACAGCACGTCCAGCAGCGCCCACAGAATTTGCATGGGCCAGCCGCCGTAGTCGCCAAAGTGCAGCGGGCGCGACATGAGCAGCGCCGTCAGGTACCAGGGCAGGCGCGGCGCGGCGGTCACTTGCGCGGTGCGCGCGTCCACCAGCACGGGGCGCGGCAGGTGCGCCGTCAGCGGCGTGTTGCCGCGCATGAAAAAGACGTAGTGGTGCGGGCTGGCAAAGGCCGTGCCCGGAAAGGCCATGAAATAAAGGCGCGTATCAGGCACGGCCTCTTGTGCGGCGTGCAGGGCCTGGTGAATGGGCGCGCGCTCGCCTTGCGGCACCGTGGGCTGGCCTTTGTAGGGGGCCAGGTAGGCCGAGAGCTGGTCGTGCTGCCAGTATTTGACGAGCAAATCGGCCCAGGTGTTGATGACGCCGGTGCCGCCCACCACAAAGAGCCAGGCCAGCAGCACGATGCCCAGCAGGTTGTGCAAATCCAGCCACTTCAGCCGCCGCTGGGCGGCGCGTTGTTTGCGCGCCCTGTCATCTTCCTGGCGGCTGGCCGGGCGGTCGCTGCCGCGCCGCACTGTGCCGAATGCGAGCTTGCGCATGAAAGGCGCGTACAGCACCGTGCCGCTGATGAGCGAGACGAGCAGCAACACGCCCATCAGCCCCAGAAAGAGCTTGCCCGCCAGGCCCGCGAACAAGTCCACGTGCAGCTTGAACATGATCCACAAAAAGCCGCTGTGCAGCGGCGGCGTGCCCAGGTAGTCGCCCGTGCGCGCGTCCACCACGACAAGGCGGAAGTCATCCGTGGGCGCGGGCGTGGGGGCCATCGTCACGCGCCAGAGATCGTCGCTGTCTTCTTCGGGCGAGGCGTATTGCGCCACGCGGCCGGGGTGAACGCGCTGCGCCACGGCCACGGCTTTGTCCAGGGTGACGGCGCGCGCGGCCACGCCGGCGGGCAGCGGCGGCGCTTGCATTTCAGTGCCCAGCCAGTGCCCCAGCTCGTGGTGAAAGATGAGCGGCAGCCCCGTCAGGCACAGCAGCAGCATGAAGACGGTGCAAATGAGGCTGCTCCATTTGTGCAGCCAGAGCCAGACGCGGGTGGTTTGGGGCGTCATGAGATGAAAAGGATGAAAAGGCAAAAGGCGCGAGGAAGGCAAGCTGCATGACCTCACGCCGGATGCGATGGATCGAGGAATCTGTTCGCAGTCTATCCGTGGACGCGAAAAGCGCAGGCCCGGGCGCTCTTGGGTTTCGCCAATCTTCAGCAAGTGACAAAACCCGCCTGTGGTTTGCACCTCGCGGCCCATCCCGATTCGCTGCCCTTCACGGTCAGGGTTGGTGCAGCTTTGCATAAATGAAAACGGGCCGCGCGTGGCGGCCCGGCGGGCATGGCTTGCGGCTTCTTTATTGGTTGCGGCCGCGAAGGTTGCCTTTGTCGTCGGCAATGATGACTTCCACGCGGCGGTTCATGGCGCGGCCTTCGGCAGTGGCGTTGTTGGCCACGGGGTAGTCCTTGCCATAGCCCTGCGCGGTGATGCGGCTGATGTCGATGCCGCGCTGGGTGAGGGCAGTCTGCACGGCCTGGGCGCGGCGGCGGGAGAGGTCGAGGTTGTAGCTGGCGGAGCCGACAGAGTCGGTGTAGCCCTCCACGAGCAGGCGGCGGTCGGGGTACTGGCGCAGGAATTCGGCGAGTTTGTCCAGGCGCGGGCCGGCGGCGGCGAGCAGATCGGCCTTGCCGAATTCAAAGAGCACGTCGCCCAGGGTGACGAGCAGGCCGCGTTCGGTTTGCTGGGCTTCGATTTCGCGCAGCTTGGCTTCAAGCGCGGCGACGCGGGCCTGCGCGGCCTGCGCGGCGCTTTGCTGGCGGGCGGCTTCGGCACGGGCGGCTTCGGCGCTTTGCTGGGCGCGCAGGGCTTCAGCGCGGGCGGCTTCGGCTTCGCGGGTGCGCGCTTGCAGGCGCAGCTGGCTGGCCTGGTTGCTGGCGTGTTGCAGCTGGCTGTCGGCGTTGCGGGCCTGGGCTTGCGCCTGGGCGATGGCGGCGCGCTGGCGGGCCAGGTAGGCCAGGTGTTCGGTTTCGGCCTGGTCGCCGTCCTGCGCCCAGACGCGGTCAGCGCGGGCCAGGGTGTCGGAGGCGGCTTTGAGTTCGAGCGCGGCGCGTTCGGCCACGGCGGGGGTGGCGGCAGCCTGATTGACGGCGCGGCGGGCTTCTTCAAGCGCGGGGTTGGGCGGGTTGGCGCCGCAGGCGGCGAGCAGGGCGGCGGCGCTGGCGGCCAGCAAGGCGGAGGTGCGAAGGCGTTGTCGGGTCATGGCGATAAGGGGTTTGAGTAAAGGAATGGCGCAGATATGGCTGGCCGCGAATTACTGGCCGCGGCGCTGGAGTTCGTCATCCAGCGAGCGGATGGATTCCTGCACTTCGCGCACGGCGCTTTCGCCGCGCAGGGCGGCGGTCTTGGATTCGGCCAGCCGGGCGTCAACGCTGGCTTGTTCGGCCAGGCGGCGGGCCTGCACGTAGTCGCGGTTGCTCATCGCGCGCTCGGCGCGGGCGAGCTTGTCGCGCGCGGCTTGCAGTTCAACAGGGGCGCTGCTGACGATGCCGGGGCTGGCGTTCACACGCTCGACGGCGCTTTTGGCGACGGCCATTTGCTCGCGCGGAACGGGGGCGCTGGAGCAGGCGGCCAGCAGGGCGGCGCTGGCGGCAAGCAAGGCAATGGAGGTGATGCGCATGGTGTTTCCTCTCTGTTTGAAAAAGCGGTGGTTGAAACGTTTTATTTTGTGCCAAAAATGCGGTCGCCCGCGTCGCCCAGGCCGGGGAGGATGTAGCCGTGATCGTTGAGTTCGCGGTCAATGGCGGCGGTGTAGATGGGCACGTCCGGGTGGGCGGCGTGCAGGGTCTGGATGCCAGTGGGGGCGGCCAGCAGGCACAGGAATTTGAGCGAGCGCGGACGGGCGGCCTTGAGCTTGTTGAGCGCAGCGACGGCGGAGTGGCCAGTGGCGAGCATGGGATCCACGGCGATGACATCGCGCTCCTGAAGATCGGCGGGCATCTTGTAGTAGTACTCCACGGCCTTGAGCGTGGCCGGGTCGCGGTACAGGCCAATGTGCCCCACGCGGGCGCTGGGCACCACGCGCAGCAGGCCGTCGAGCATGCCGTTGCCCGCGCGCAGGATGGAGGCGAACACGAGCTTTTTGCCGTCGATCATGGGGCTTTGCATGGTTTCCAGCGGGGTTTGAACCTCGACCAGATGCGTGGGCATGTCGCGCGTGACTTCGTAGGCCATGAGCATGGCCAGCTCGCCCAGCAGGGTGCGGAAGGTGGTGCTGCTGGCGTTCTTGTTGCGCATGAGGGTGAGCTTGTGCTGCACGAGGGGGTGGGTGACGTGGTGGACTTGGGGCGGTGTCATTGGTTTTCTTCTTTCGGAAGGAGACGATGCGAAATGAAGCGGCGGGCGCGAACGCCTGTCCTTACCGGCGCTGCCAGACGGCGGCAAAAAAGCCGTCCGTGCCATGCAAGTGCGGCCACAGGCGCAAATGCCCCGCTTCAGTCGTGAGCCGGGCCGCCTGCGGCACTTTGGCGGCGGCGAGAACGTCGCCCGCGTGCAGCGGCGCAAAGCCGGGCAGCGCGTTTGACAGGGCCTGCGCCACGGCTTCGTTTTCCTGCGGCAGCAGGCTGCACGTGGCGTAAACCAGCCGCCCGCCGGGCTTGACGAGGCGGGCGGCGCTTTGGGCGATGGAAAACTGCTGTTCGGCCAGGCGGGCGATGTCTTCAGGGCGGGTGCGCCACTTCAGGCCGGGCGCGCGGCGCAGCGTGCCCAAGCCGGAGCAGGGCGCGTCCACCAGCACGGCATCGGCCTTGCCTTGCAGGGCGTTGAGGCGCGCGTCGCGCTCGTGGGCGATGGCGGCGGTGTGCACGTTGCCCAGCCCGCTTCTGGCCAGACGCGGCTGAAGGCCCTGCAAGCGGTAGGCGGAGGCGTCGAACGCATACAGCCGGCCCGCGCCGCGCATCATGGCGCCCAGCGCCAGCGTTTTGCCGCCCGCGCCCGCGCAAAAGTCCACCACCAGCTGGCCGCGCCGCGCCTGCGTGAGCAGCGCCAGCAGCTGCGAGCCTTCGTCTTGCACTTGCACAAGGCCCTGCTGCCACGCGGGCAGATGGGTCAGGCGCGGCTTGCCCGCCACGCGCAGCCCCCAGGGCGACCAAGGCGTTTCCTGCGTCTGAATGCCGCTTGCGGCCAGCGCGGCGGCCACGGCGGGGCGCTTGGCCTTCATGGCGTTCACACGCAAATCCAGCGGCGCGGCTTGCAGCAGGGCTTCGGCCAGCGGCCAGAAGTCTTGCGGCTGTTGCGTCATGGATGCCTGCAAGGCGGCGGCCAGCCAGTCGGGCAGGTTGTGGCGGCAGGCTTCGGGCAGGCTGGCGGGCTGGCTTTGCAGGGCGCGGCAGGCGGCCAGCCAGGGGCGGAGTTCGGCGGGCGCGTCTGAAAAATCGCTGTTTTCGCCGCCTTCGCCATCAAGCAGCGCCAGCAGAGCCATGCGGCGCGGCACGGGCCAGTCGGCACTGTTGGCAAAACCGGCGGGCGCTTCGGCTTCAAAGCGGCGCGCCAGGTGTTCATACCAGCGCTTGCGGCGCAGCACGGCGTAGGCGGCATCGGCCAGCCGGGCGCGTTCGCGCGAGCCTGTGCGGCGCTTTTCAAAGAACTGCGACACCGCCATATCGGCAGGCTGCGCATGGGCCAGCAGGGTTTGCAGCAAGTCAGCGGCGGCGGCGCTCAGGGCAAGAAGGTGCATGGGGCGCGAATTTTCCCATTGCGCCGCAGGGCAGCGGACGGCCATCAGCGGCCCGCCCGGCGGCAGGGCTGGATGATGTCCAGCGCCTGCTGCCAGGTGCTGCCGGGCGCTTGCGTGTCCAGCCGCATCAGGGCATACAGGGTGCTGTAGAAGTTATCTTGACTGTATGAGCCGCTTTGCGCGCGCTGGCGCAGGCACTGCATGTCGAAATCGCCTTCTTGCAGCCAGGCGGGCGAAAACCAGAAAATCATGGGAATGCGCGTTTGCTCTTTGGGCGCAATGCTGCGCGGCGTGCCGTGCAGGTAAATGCCGTTTTCGCCCAGCGATTCGCCGTGGTCGGAAGCGTAGAAAACCATGCTGGCCATATCCGTGCGCTTTTCCAGCCGCCCAATCACGTCGGCAATGAATTTGTCAGTGTAAAGCAGCGTGTTGTCATACGTATTCACCAGCTCCTCATTGGTGCAGCGGTGAATTTCATTGGTATCGCAAGTGGGCGTGAACTGGCGGTATTCAGGCGTATAACGCGCGTAATAGGCCGGGCCGTGGCTGCCAATGGTGTGCAGCACCAGCACGGCGTCTTTTTCTTGCGCGCTGTCAATCAGTTTGTCGAAATCAGTGAGCAAAATATCGTCCATGCATTCGCCGCCCTGGCAGTATTCGGGCAGATTGCGATGGGTGATCAATTCATTGGGAATGCGGTTGCAAACGCCTTTGCAGCCGGTATTGTTATCCACCCAGTAAACATAAATGCCCGCGTGCTGGAAAATATCCATCAGGTTATCCTGCATTTCGGCGTGCGCCTCGTCATAATGCGCGCGGTCCATGACGGAAAACATGCAGGGCACGGAAGTGGCGGTATCGGTGCCGCAGCTTGAAACCTGTGTGAAATTGATGATGTCGCTGCGTGCGGCCAGCCGGGGCGTGGTCTGGCGCGCGTAGCCGTTCAGCCCCCAGTTTTGCGCGCGCGCCGTCTCGCCCACGATGATGACGGCCACGCGCCTTTTGGCGCCAGGCGCGGGCGGCAGCTGGCGTGCGTTCACATCCAGCCGGGTGTAAGGAATGCGCGCGCGCCAGGCCATGCGCGCCTTGGAAAGCGCCGCGCCCACAAAATTGGAAGGCACCACCAGCTTCATGATGCCGTGGTTATTGCGAAAAAAGCTGGCGTAATCCTGATAAAACCCCCAGGCAATGCCCGCCATGCCCAGCGCCGAAACCGCTATCCAGGCCATGCGCCAGCCCAGCTCCCGCCCCAAAGAGCGCCATTGCACTTTCACCAGCAAATAAAGCAGCGCAGGCGCAATGCCAAACACGACAACCCAAATGACGTAAGAAGGCGAGAGCACGCGCAGCGTTTCTGCCGACGTGGCTTGCAAAACATTATTCAGTATTTCGCGCGAAAAATACACTTTCAGAAAAATGCTGCTCCATGAAATGGCCGCGCCAATCACGATCAGCGCGGGCATGATGACGCGGTGCAAAAACGGCAGCGCCAGCAATTGCGCGAAAATGTTGATGAAAAAGAAAATGAAAAACGGCAGCGTCAGCAAAAACCAGTCGCCGCTTTCACCCCGGAAAGGATGGGCGCGCAAGGCCTCGGCAAAAAAGGCGTAATTGAGCAGGGTGAAAAAAAGCGCGGCAAAAGCCGCCAGCGTGGTGGAAGTCAGGCGCGGCGCAGGTATTTTCATGGCTGAATCATGACGGAATGGCTTGCTGCCGGAAAATAAAAAAGTCCGCTGGTTTGGCGGACTTTTATGAATAATTGGCGGCAGGGCTGAACAGGATTATTGGAAATGGCGCGCGAGTCTATCGCAAACCGTTCGTGACAGGGTAACGCCAGTCTTTGCTGCCAAAGCCGCGCTGCGAAACGCACGGCCCCGGCGCGGACTGGCGGCGCTTGTATTCGGCCAGCCGCAGCAGACGCAGCACCTGCGCCGTCTGCGCAGGGTCAAAGCCGGCGGCTTCCAATTCGGCGCGGCCATCGCCTTGCTCCAGCACGCGCGCCAGCATGGCGTCCAGCACTTCATAGGGCGGCAGGCTGTCCTGGTCGGTCTGGCCTTCGCGCAGCTCGGCGCTGGGCGGGCGGGTGATGATGCGCTCGGGAATGGGGTTGTCCACCGTGCCGCAGGGGTTGTGCGCGTTGCGCCAGCGCGCCAGCGCAAAAACGGCGGTTTTGTAAACGTCCTTGATGGGCGCAAAGCCTCCGCACATGTCGCCATACAGCGTGCAGTAGCCCACGGCGTATTCGCTTTTGTTGCCCGTGGTCAGCAGCAGATGACCGTGCTTGTTGGACAAGGCCATGAGCAGCACGCCGCGCACGCGCGCTTGCAGGTTTTCTTCCGTGGTGTCGGCGGGCTTGCCGTCCAGCAGCGGCGCCAGGCTGGCTTGCAGGGTTTCAAAGGCGGGGGCGATGTCGATTTCGTCATGCCGCACGCCCACGCGCCGGGCCATTTCGCGCGCGTCTTGCAGGCTGATGCTGGCGGTGTAGGGGCTGGGCATCATCACCGTGCGCACCTGGCTTGCGCCCAGCGCATCGACCGCCAGCGCCAGCACCAGCGCCGAGTCAATGCCGCCCGACAGCCCCAGCAGCGCCTGCCCAAAGCCGTTTTTGCGCGCGTAGTCACGCAGCGCCAGCACCAGCGCGTCCCAAAGCTGGCCTTCGGGTGATTCAGGCGATTCGGGCGAATCCGCCGCCAGCGCCAGATGGCCGCCTTGCCAGGCCGCCCGCACCGGCCACAGCTGCGGCTCAAAGCGCGCCGCACGCCCGGCCAGCGCGCCATCGGCCTGCAAGGCAAACGATGCGCCGTCAAACACCAGCTCGTCTTGCCCGCCCGTCAGGTTCGCGTAAACCAGCGGCAGGCCCGTTTCCAGCGCGCGCTGGCGCATGGCCTGCTGGCGCTCGTCTGGCTTGCCCGCCCGCCAGGGCGAGGCGTTGATGACCGCCAGCAGCTGCGCGCCCGCCGCCCTGGCCTGCGTGGCGGGCGCGGCCTGCCAGGCGTCTTCGCAAATGAGCAGGCCCACGCGCAGGCTCTGCGCGCCTTCGCCTGCCTCGAACACGCAGGCCGCTGGCGGCCCCGGCACAAAGTGGCGGCGCTCGTCAAACACGGCGTCATCCGGCAGGTTTTGCTTGAGCGCCGTGGCCACGATGCGCCCGCCGCGCAGCACGCTGGCTGCGTTGTGGCACAGCGCGCGCCCCGCTTCGTGCGGCCCCGCCACGGGCGCGGGGTGGCCCACCACCAGCGTCAAATCAGCCAGCGCCGCCGTCTCCTGCGCAATGCGCGCCACGCTGGCCTGGCAGGCCGCAACGAAACCGGGCTGAAGCAGCAGGTCATCCGCCGGGTAGCCGCACACTGCCAGCTCCGGCGTGAGCAGCAGCCGCGCGCCCTGCGCGTGCGCCGCGCGTGCGGCCTCAACAATCAGGCGGGCGTTGCCCGGCAAGTCGCCCACGGTGGGGTTGATCTGGGCAATGGCAATGTGCAGGGGCATGGCAGTGAAAGAAGCGGTTGCGCAAAGGGCGGCGAGTATGCGCCCGGCAGCCCGGAGCCTGCTCGCGGCCAGGCCGCAAAGCGCAGAAAAAGACGGCCCGGCGCATGGCCTGATTTCGCTCCTTCATTCATAGCATGAGGTCCTAGTGGAATCAGCGCGAAGAGGCATTCTGACCCCCTTGAATTCGCTCCTGTTTCTGATACACCCGGGCTATGTGGGCAGCTTGCCGCGCCCACCCTCTGCCCTTTGCCGCTTGCTGGCACGCTTGCCGTTTCAGCATCAGGGCCTCAACGCCCCATCGCCCGCCAGCCCTTGTGGAATGGGCGCAGGCAGCTATCTTTTCTGAAGCAAAATCGCCAGCCCATGAACGCTCACACCCAATCTCTCACCCTGCAAGGCGAGGCCGGAGCCATTGAGGCGCTGCTGGACCGCCCCGGCGCCAGCCAGCCCGGCAGCCAGGCCGCGCGCGGCCTGGCCGTGATCGCCCATCCGCATCCGCTTTTTGGCGGCGCCATGAGCAACAAAGTGGTGCAAACGCTGGCACGCGCCTTCGTGCAGTGCGGCTGGCGCGCGCTGCGATTCAACTTCCGGGGCGTGGGCGCGAGCGCGGGCGTGCATGACGAAGGCCGGGGCGAGGCGCGCGACATGCTGGCCGTCATCAGCCAGGCGCGCGAGGGCGGCGAGGCGCTGGCGGTGGCCGGTTTTTCTTTCGGCGCGTTTGTGGCCGCGCAGGCCGCAGCCAGCTTGGCGCAAGCCGGTGACGAGCCGGCGGCGCTGGTGCTGGTGGGCACGGCCGCTTCGCGCTTTGCCGTGCCGCCCGTGCCGCAAAGCCTGCATGAAAAAACGCTGGTGCTGCATGGCGAAGCCGATGACACGGTGCCCCTGGCCGCCGTGCTGGACTGGGCGCGGCCGCAGTCACTTCCCGTCACGGTTATTCCCGGAGGCGGGCATTTCTTTCACGGACAATTGCCGCTGCTCAAGGGGCTGGCCGCGCGCCATCTGCGCTCCCTGGCTTGAGCCTGAACCGTCCTTTCCCCGTCCTTTTCCCCCTTTTTTCATCCTGAAATGACGCGATTTGCCCGCGCGCTGGCCGCGCTTTTTTTCGCCGCAGCCGCTTTGGCGGCCACCGCCCAGACCCTGCCCCAGCCGCCCGACATCGCCGCGCGCGCCTACATGCTGGTGGACGTAACGGCAGGCGGCCAGATTCTGGCTGCCAAAGATATTGACGAGCCTGTCGAACCAGCCTCCCTGACCAAGCTGATGACCGCCTATCTGGTGTTCGACGCCCTGCGCGCGCGCAAAGTCACGCTGGAGCAGCGCCTGCCCGTCTCCGAACGCGCGTGGAAGATGCCTGGCTCGCGCATGTTCATTGACCCCAAGATGCAGGTGCCCGTGGAAGATTTGCTCAAGGGCATGATCGTGCAGTCCGGCAACGACGCCACCGTGGCCCTGGCCGAGGGCGTGGGCGGCACCGTTGAAAACTTCGTGCGCCTCATGAACGAGCAGGCCAAGGCGATGGGCCTGAAAAACACGGGCTTTACCAACCCCGAAGGGCTGACCGAAGCGGGACACACCACCACCGCGCGCGATCTGGCCACCCTCTCCACGCGGCTGCTCCAGGACTTTCCTGAATACATGCACTACTACAGCATCAAGAAATACCGCTACCCCGGCACCCCCGCCAGCAACGAAAACAACCGCAACTGGCTGCTCCAGCGCGACCCCACGGTGGACGGCTTCAAAACCGGCCACACCAAGGCCGCTGGCTACTGCCTGGTGGCGACCGCCAAACGCGACTTTCCCGGCCTGGGAGGCCGCCGCCTCATCTCCATCGTGCTCGGCGCCGACAGCGAATCGGCCCGCGCCAATGAGTCACAAAAGCTCCTGAACTGGGGCTACACCGCTTATGAAGGCGTGAAACTCTTTGACGCCAACGAACCCGCCGCCTCACCCCGCATCTGGAAAGGCGCCAGCAACACCCTCAAGCTGGGCCGCACGCAACCCATCATCGTGGCCGCCCCGCATGGCAGCGCCAGCAATCTGAAAACCGAAATCGCCCGCCCCGACCCGCTGGTGGCCCCCATCGCGCAAGGCCAGGCCATTGCCACCCTCAAGGTGTCGCTGGACGGCCAGACCTTGAGCGAGCAGCCCCTCATCGCGCTGGAAGCCGTGCCCGAAGCCGGCTGGCTTGGCCGCATGTGGGACGGCATGCGCCTGTGGCTGCACTGAGCGGCGCAGCCTGCGCGCCCCGCCATGATGAAAAAGGCCGCTTTGCCAGCGGCCTTTTTTGCGCGCTTTCGTGCAGCGCTTGGGGCAGCGCAGCCTGCGCCTGCCAGAAAGCATCAAAAACAGGAGCAAATTCAAGGCGCTTGAAAGCCATCTCGCGCAGATTCCACTAAGACCTCATGCTATTGATTCAGGAGCTATTTTTTGAAGCCCTCTGAATCCATTTGCTGTTTGTCCATGAGCACGAAAAGCGCAGCCTTGAAGGCGGCTGCCTTGCAAATCGTCGGCAAGTCACACAACCTTTCTGCGCCTTGCAGCTGGCTTTGAACAGGCCTTTGCCGAGAAAACGGGCCATGTGGAAAAAGAGAAAAAGCCTGCATTCCAGATGGAAAGCAGGCTTTTCACTTTCAAATGGCCTGTACGGCAGGCGCGGCCTTGAAAGCTTGGTTATTGGGCGGGCTTCTTGTCTTTGGATTCGGCCTTTGCGGGTTCGGGCGTGGCCGGGTTTTGCAGCCATTGCCAAGGTTGCAGCCAGGCCTGCAAGGCGTTCTGGCCGCTCGGGTTTTGCGGCTGCCCTTGAGTTATGGCGCCCAGAATCTGGGCCAGGTCCTTCTGCCAGGCTTGCATGGCTTGCTGCGCGCCTGTGGAAAAGCTGGCTTGCGTTTTCAAAAGAGCCTGCATGGCGGCCTGGCTGTCGCTGAGGCGGCGCTGCACTTTCTGCCAGAAGGCGTCATTGGGCAGGTCGGCGAGCTTGCGCCAGTCGTCGGCGTCCAGCAGGCTTTGCATGGCGGCGTCGCTTTCGCTGATGCTGTCATGCAGCAGGCGGTGGCTGTAGTCCAGCCATTGCTGGCTGTTTTCCTGCAACAGGCGCAGCAGTTTCACTTGCAGCTCCAGATTGAGCTTGTGCAGGGTGAAGGGCAGGTTCCGGGTGGATTGGTCCTGGGTCGTGCTCATGAAAGCTCCTTTGCTTCAGGGTGGGGAAAACGATGCGGGGTTTTGCATGGGCCAGGGCCGGAGCCTGGTTTGTCTTTTATTTCTGCAATACGTACTGGCCTGGCGCGTCGGCCACGGCGTCGCCCATGCGCGGAGGCTGGGCAGGTTTGCCGGAGCGGGCGTTCAGCCAGTCGTTCCAGGCGGGCCACCATGAGCCTTCATGGCGGGGCGCGGCGGCCAGCCAGGCATCGGGCGTCAGGCTGTCGCCGCCCGCGTGGCGGGTGAGCATCTGGTAGTGGCGGCGCGGGTGGCCCGGTTCGCTGACGATGCCTGCGTTGTGGCCGCCGTTGGTGAGCACGAAGGTGATTTCGGCGGGCGCGAGGCGGTGCAGCTTGAAGACCGAGCGCCAGGGGGCCACGTGGTCGGCCACGGTGCCCACGCAGAACACGGGCAGGCGCAGCGCGCCCAGCGAGACGGGCTGGCCGTCCACAAGGTAGCGGCCTTCGCTGAGGTCGTCGTGCAGGAAAAGCCGCCGCAGGTACTGCGCGTGCATGCGGGCGGGCATGCGCGTGGTGTCGGCGTTCCAGGCCATCAGGTCGTTCATGGGGCGGCGCTCGCCCAGCAGGTATTCGCCCAGCAGGCGCGACCAGAGCAGGTCATAGGAGCGCAGCATCTGGAAAGCGCCTGCCATTTGCCGCCCGGTCAGGCAGCCGCGCTGGGTCATCTGCGCTTCCAGCAGCGCGATCTGGCTTTCGTCGATGAACAGGCTCAGCTCGCCGGGTTCGCTGAAGTCGGTTTGCGCGGCAAACAGCGTCATGGAGGCCAGGCGGCCCAGTTGCCCGTCGCGCGCCAGCGCCGCCGCCGCGATGGCCAGCAGCGTGCCGCCCAGGCAGTAGCCCGCCGCGTGCACGGCATGGCCCGGCGCGATGGCTTCTATGGCCTCCAGCGCGGCGCGAAAGCCCAGGTTCAGGTAGTCGTCCATGCCCAGATCGCCGTCGTTTTCATCCGGGTTCTTCCATGAAATGCAGAACACGGTGTGGCCCTGGTCCACCAGGTATTTGACGAGCGAGTTGTGCGGCGAAAGGTCCAGGATGTAGTACTTCATGATCCACGCGGGCACGATGAGCACCGGCTCGGGGCGCGTCTTGGCCGTGGCGGGCGCGTACTGGATCAGCTCCATCAGCCGGTTGCGCAGCACGACCTTGCCCGGGGTCACGGCCACCTCGCGCCCGGGCGTGAACCGCTCGGCTCCGGCGGGCGGCTCTTCGGCCATGAGGCGCTGGAAGTCATCCAGCCAGTAGTTCAGGCCGCGCGTGAGGTTGGCCCCTTTCTCGCGCCAGGTGCGTTGCAGCACGACGGGGTTGGTGAGCAGCCAGTTGCCGGGCGAAAACACGTCCAGGCACTGCCGCGCGGCGAAGGAAACCACTTGCTGGTGATGCGCAGACACGCCCCACACGTCTTGCGTGGCCGCCTCCCACCACTGCTGTTGCAGCAAAAAAGCTTGGTGGTGCAGGTTGAAGGGCCACCACTGCCAGGCCGGATCGGCAAAGCGGCGGTCTTGCACGGGCGGCTCGGCGGCCAGGGGCTGATCGCCTTGCAGCTGCGCGGCCCGCAGGCCATCGGCCAGCAGCAGGCGCTGCGCGTAGGCCAGCAGCTGTCCGCCAAGCTGCCCGGCCAAACGCAGCAGCTGAAGCTGCCGGCCGGGGCTGGCCGCCAGGTGCGTGGCCCAGTCCGTCACGGCCAGGGCCATTGACTGGGGCGAGATGGAAAACGACAGGCGCGCCAAGGCGGCATGCGTGAGCAAATCCAGGCGGCGCACGCCCATCAGGGCGGAATCAGGTTTTTTTTCTGGCATGGCGTTGCGGAATGAAATTTCTCTTGCGTCTGCAATGCTAGTCATGAATTGAACACTCATGTTCAAATTCAGGCGCGCAGTTGATACGCATCAATCACTTGGATGATCCGGCTGCGCACAATGCCCGGCGTTTTGCCCCATATCAAGTTTTTCATGACCGCTGCTTTTGCCCGTCTGGCCCTTCGTTTCAACTGTCCGCCTTTGCGCTTTTTTCTTCTGGCCGCCGCGCTGGCCCTGGCGGGTTGCCAGAAATTGCCGCCGTGGTGGCCGCAGTGGTGGCCGGGCGCGCGGCAGCAGGCGCTGCCCGAGGGCATTTACCGCGCCAACGGACGGCTGGAACTCACGCGCGTGGATGTGGCTGCCAAATACCCTGGCCGCTTGCGCGAAGCGGCCTTTCAGGAAGGCGAGCGCGTGCAGGCTGGGCAGGTGCTGGCCGTGCAGGAAGACGGTGAATTGCAGGCCAAACTGGCGCAGGCGCGCGCCGCGCTGGCCCGCGCGCGCTCGGAGCAGGCGCGCGCCCGCGCCGGGCAGGCCGCGCAGTCGCGCAAGGCGGCGCTGGCGCGGCTGGAGTGGCAGCAGGCGCAAAGCCTGCTGCGCCAGCAGCAGATTTCGCCCGTGGAGCTGGAAAAGCGCCAGCTGGCGCTTGACGCCGAAACCGCCGTGCTGGAGGCCGCGCAAGGGGCCGTGCAAACCGCAGGCCACGCCGCAGAAGAAGCGCAGGCGCAGATTGAGCTGGCGCAGGCCATGCTGGAATCGCTGCAGCTGCGCGCGCCGCTGGACGGGCGCGTCGAATACCGCCTGGCCGAGCCGGGCGCCATGCTGGCCCCGGGCAGCCGCGTCGCCACGCTGCTGGACGCGGGCGATGCCTGGCTGACGGTGTTCTTCCCCGCTGCCGTGGCCGGGCGGCTGAAGGTGGGCGATGAGGCGCGCGTCACTCTGGAAGGCCTATCCGCCGCCTTGCCCGCCACGGTGGCCCTGGTGGACGAGCAGGCGCAATTCACGCCCAAATACGTGGAAACGGCCAGCGAGCGGGAAAACCTGGTTTACCGCGTGAAGCTGCGCATTCCGCGCGAGACGGCGCTGGCCTGGCCGGGCGTTCTCAAAGGCGGCGTCACGGGCGACGGCTACGTGCGCACCGACAGCCAGCCCTGGCCCGCGCAATTGCAGGTGCAAGCGCAGACGCAGACGCAGGCTGGCCCGGAAAGCGCCGCGCAGGCGCCGCAGGAGAAGGCCGCAGGGGCCGCGCCCGCTGATGGGGGCGCGCCTTGAGCGGCGGCGCGCCGCAGCCCGCCGCAGCGCCCGCTGACGCCGCCGTGGCGCTGCGCGGCGTCACGCACCGCTACGGGCAGGCGCTGGCCTTGCATGAGGTGTCGCTTGAGCTGCCGCGCGGCGCGAGCATCGCGCTGGTGGGGCCGGATGGCGTGGGCAAATCCACGCTGCTGGCGCTGGCGGCGGGCGTCAAGCGCATCCAGTCCGGGCGCGTGCTGACGCTGGGGCAGGACTTGGCCGACGCGCGGGGCCGCGCCGCGCTGGCCGCGCGCGTTGCCTTCATGCCTCAGGGGCTGGGGCACAACCTCTACCCCACGCTGAGCGTGGCCGAGAACGTGGACTTTTTCGCGCGCCTGTTTGGCCTGGGCGCGCGCGAGCGGCAGGCGCGCCAGGCGCGGCTGTTGCACGCCACGGGGCTGGCGCCCTTTGCCGGCCGCGCGGCGGGCAAGCTCTCCGGCGGCATGAAGCAAAAGCTTGGCCTGTGCTGCGCGCTGGTGCATGACCCCGAGCTGCTCATTCTTGATGAACCCACGACCGGCGTCGATCCCCTCTCGCGGCAGCAGTTCTGGGCGCTGGTGGAAGGCTTGCGGCGCGAGCGGCCCGGCATGACCGTCATCGTCTCCACCGCCTACATGGACGAGGCCGGGCGCTTCGAGCGCCTGGTGGCGATGGACGCAGGCCGCGTGCTGGCCCAGGGCAGCCCCGCCAGCCTGATGGAGCGCACGGGCGCGGCCAGCCTGGAAGAGGCCTACATCGCCCTGCTGCCGCCGGCCAAGCGCCCGGCGGGCGGCGCGCTGAGCATCGCGCCCTGGCGCGACACGGGCGGCGCGCCCGCCATTGAGGCCAGCGGGCTGACGCGCCGCTTTGGCGGCTTCACGGCCGTCGATGGCGTGAGCTTTCGCATCGGGCGCGGCGAAATCTTCGGCTTTCTCGGCTCCAACGGCTGCGGCAAGAGCACCACCATGAAGATGCTCACCGGCTTGCTGGACATCACCAGCGGCAGCGCGCGCCTGCTGGGCCAGCCCATCCGCGCGGGCGACATGAACACGCGCATGCGCGTGGGCTACATGTCGCAGGCGTTTTCGCTGTATGAGGAGCTGAGCGTGCGCCGCAACCTGTGGCTGCACGCGCGGCTGTACCGCATGCCCGCGCCTGCGGCGGCGCAGGCCGTGGAGCGCGCGCTGGACGAGTTCGATCTGCGCGCGCACGCCGACGCGCTGCCCGCCGCGCTGCCGCTGGGCATGCGCCAGCGCCTGCAACTGGCGGCGGCCTGCCTGCACCGGCCTGAAGTGCTCATCCTGGACGAGCCGACTTCGGGCGTCGATCCCGCCGCGCGCGATCTGTTCTGGCAGCGCCTGGCCAGCCTGTCGCGGCAGGAGGGCGTGACCATCTTCGTGTCCACGCATTTCATGAACGAGGCCGCGCGCTGCGACCGCATTTCGCTCATGCACCGGGGGCGCGTGCTGGTGGTGGGCGCGCCGCAGGCGCTGGCTGACGCGCGCGGCGGCGGCGATCTGGAGCGGGCCTTCATCGCCTGGCTGCAAGACGCCGCGCGCGAAGATGGCCAGGCAAGCGCGGAGGATGGAGAAGGCGCGGCTGGCGCGCCTGAGGTCCTGCCCGCAGCCCCGCCAGCCGCGCCGCCAGCGCCCGAAGCGGCGGCTCCGGCCCCGCCAGCGCCCCGCAGCGCCCTGGCGCGCTGGCTCGCCCTGGCCTGGACTTTCGCCCGCCGCGAGGCGCTGGAGCTGGCGCGCGACCGCCTGCGCCTGGCCTTCGCGCTGCTGGGGCCGGTGGCGCTGCTGTGCATTGCGGCCTACAGCATCTCGTTTGACGTGGAGAACATCCGCTTTGCCGTCATTGACCACGACCGCAGCGCCGCCAGCCGCCACTTCATCGAGCAGTTCCAGGGTTCGCGCTACTTTGCGCAGCAGCCCTCGCCTGCCAGCCGCGCCGAGGGCGATGCCTGGCTGCGCGATGGCCGCCTGCGCCTGCTCATTGACGTGCCGCCGGGCTTCGGGCGCGATCTGGCCGCCGGGCGGCAGCCCGGCATCGACTTCGCCATTGACGGGGCCGTGCCTTTTACCGCCGCCAGCGTGCGCGCCTACGCCAGCGCCATCACGCTGGACTACGCGCAGCGCCTGCTGCGCAGCCAGCCGCTGCCCGTCAGCGCGGCAGCGGCGGCGGCCTGGCCCGTCACGGTGCAAACGCGCTTTGTCTACAACCAGGAGTTCCGCAGCATCTACGCCATCACGCCGGGCGTAATCATGCTGGCCATGATCCTGGTGCCCACCATGCTCACCGCGCTGGGCGTGGTGCGCGAAAAGGAAACCGGCTCCATCGTCAATCTCTACGCCTCGCCGGCCAGCGTGGGGCAGTACCTGCTGGGCAAGCAGCTGCCCTATGCCGCGCTGGCGGCGGCGAGTTTCGTGAGCCTGGCGCTGCTGGCCGTGGCGGTGATTGGCGTGCCGCTCAAAGGCTCGTTCTGGGCGCTGCTGGCGGGCGGGCTGCTGTTTTCGCTGACGGCCACGGCGCTGGGGCTGCTGGCCTCCACGCTGGTGCGCTCGCAGGTGGCGGCCATCTTCGGCTGCTCGCTGCTGTGCCTGATTCCGTCGGCCAATTTTTCGGGCCTGCTGTACCCCGTCTCGACCATGACCGGCGCCAGCTACGTCATCGGCAAGGCGTTTCCGTCGTCCTGGTTCCAGCTGGTGAGCCTGGGCGCTTTCTCCAAGGGGCTGGGCGCGGGCAGCTTCGGCTGGCCCTACGCCATGCTGGCCCTACGCCATGCTGGCCCTCATGGCCCTGGCCTGCCTGGCGGGCGCGCGGCTGCTGCTGCGCAAGCAGGAGGCATGAGACAAAGGGCCTGTTTCAGCTCCTTGATTCATAGCATGATGTCCTAGTGGAAACTGCGCAGATGCCGTTTTTAGACCCCTTTAATTCGCTCCTTTTATTGATGCGCCACGCCATGCCTTTTCATGCCTTGCCCGCTTTTTTCTCCGCTTGTGCCCGCCCGGCTTTGAGGGCCGCGTCATGCGTGCGCGCTGGATGAGCGCCGCCGGGCGCTGGCTGCTGAACGTGGGGCTGCTCACGGGCAAGGAGCTGCGCAGCCTGGCGCGCGACCCGGTGCTGGTGGCGCTGATTGTGTTTGCCTTCACCTTCGCCATCGTCAGCATCGCGCACGGCATTCGCGCCGACGTGTTCAATGCCTCGGTGGCGGTGGTGGACGACGACCGCTCGTCGCTGAGCCTGCGGCTGCGCGACGCCATTCGCCCGCCCCACTTCAAGCCGCCGGCGCTGATCGCGCGCGATCAGGCTGCGCCGGGCATGGATGCGGGCGAGTACATCTTCGTGGTGCAGTTTCCGCCCGGCTTCGAGGCCGACACGCTGGCGGGCCGCCGCCCGGCGGTGCAGGTGCTGGTGGACGCCACCGCCATGACGCAGGCCAGCCTGGGCGCGGCCTACTTCCAGCAAATCTTTCTGCAGGAAACGATGGCCTGGCTGCGCGGCCCCGGCGCCAGCGCGCAGGCGCTGCTGCCGCTGCGGGTGCAAAGCCGCCTGCACTTCAACCCCAACAACGATTCGGCGTGGTTCACCTCGGTGATGCAGATCGCCACCAACGTCACCATCCTGGCCATCGTGCTGGTGGGCGCGGCCGTCATCCGCGAGCGCGAGCACGGCACCATCGAGCATCTGCTGGTCATGCCCGTGCGCGCCAGCGAAATCGCCCTGGGCAAGATCGCGGCCAACGGGCTGGTCATTCTGGCGGCGGCCCTGCTCTCGCTGTGGGGCGTGGTGCGCCTGGGGCTGGGCGTGCCGGTCAATGGCTCCTGGCTGCTGTTCGGCGCGGCCACGGCGCTGTATCTGTTTTCGGCCACGGCGCTGGGCATGTGGCTGGCCACGCTGACGCCGTCCATGCCGCAGTTCGGGCTGCTGGTGGTGCCGGTGTACGCCATCGCCTACCTGCTCTCGGGCGCGGCCTCGCCCGTGGAATCCATGCCGCCCGCCCTCCAGCAGCTGGTGCGCTGGCTGCCCACCACGCAATTCGTGTCGCTCACGCAGGCGGTCATCTACCGGGGCGCGGGCGTGCGGGCCATCGCGCCGCAGCTGGCGGGCATCGCCGTCTCCGGCGCGCTCTTTCTGGCGCTGGCCGTCTCGCGCTTTCGCTCCATGCTCGCCCGACAAGGATGAATGCCATGCCCCTTCTTCGCGCCTCAGGCGCTCCCCGCGCTCCTCGTGCTCCCCGCGCTCTTTGCTCCCCGCGCCGCGCCGCGCCCTTGCTGGCCCTGGCCTGCGCCGCCTGGCTGGCCGGCTGCGGCCAAGCGCTGAAAGTGCACACGCCCCCCGCCCAGGCGCGCGTGCCGGACGCTTTTTCTGCCCCCGCCGCGCAAGCCGCTGACGGGCCGCAGCAAGACCTGGGCCGCTGGTGGCGGCTCTGGGGCGACGCGCGGATGAACGCGCTGATCGAACGCGCCCTGGCCGCCAGCCCTGACATCCGCGCCGCGCAGGCCAACCTGCAAGCCGCCCGCGCGCTGGCCGACGTGGCCGAATCAGCCCTGTATCCCACCGCCGTGGCCGCAGCCGCCGCTGGCGCAGGCACGGCCGACTGGCGCAATGCCAGCGCCTGGCGGACGCTGGCGCCGCCCTACAGCGCCGCGCTGCCTTCTTCAGCCGACGCGCGGGGCCTGGCCGCTGGCGTGGGCGCCGTCTGGGAGGCCGACGTGTTCGGCGCCCGCCGCGCCGATGCCAGCGCCGCCCAGGCCGCCGCCGCCATTGCCCAGGAGCGCCTGCACGGCGCACACATGCTGGTGGCCGCCGAAGCCGCCAGCAACTGGCGCGAAGCCCTGGCCCTGGCCCAGCGCCTGTCCATACTGGATGCCGCCACGGCCACCGCCGCCCAGCTGCACAGCTACGCCCAGGCGCGCCTGGCCGCAGGCCAGGCCCGCGCCGCCGACGTGGCCGCCGCCCAGTCGCGCCTGGCCGGGCTGCAAGCCGCCCGCCCCGCCTTGCAGGCGCTGCTGCTCACCCGCCGCCAGCGCCTGGCCGCGCTCTGCGGACAGCCTCCAGGCCAGCCCGACGCCGCGCTGGCCGCGCTGCTGCCGGATGTGCCGGATGTGCCGAATGCGCCAGCCGCCGCGCCTGAAGCCGCCGCCGCATCCGAAACCGCCGCTCCGCCCGAGCCATCCGAGCCGCCCGCGCCGCCAAGCGGGCAGCTGCCCTCCAGCGTGCTGGCGCGCCGCCCCGACGTGCGCGCGCGCCAGCAGGCCGTGCAGGCGCGCGCCGCCCAGCTCAAAAGCCTGAAAGCCGAACTGCTGCCCAGCTTTGGCATCGTCTTTCTCGGCAACGAAGGGCGGCTGGACTTCAGCGGCCTGCCCCGCGCCAGCGGCGCGGGCGGCCTGATCGGCCTGCGCGTTTCGCTGCCCCTGTTCACCGCAGGCCGCTTGCAGGCGCAGGCGCGGGCGGGCGACGCGCGCCTGCACGCCGCCGTGGCCGAATACGACCGCGCCGTGCTCGACGCGCTGCAAGAAGTTGAAGCCGCCTACGCCGCCCGCGCCGCGCTGGACGCGCGCGTTGAAAGCCTGCGAGCCGCCCGCCAAAGCGCCGCCCGCCGCGCCAGCGGCCTGCAAGCCCTCTACCAGGCCGGCGAGCGCCAGCGCGACGCCCCCTTGCAGGCGCGGCTTGAGCTGGCCGAAGCCGACGACGCCCTCGCCCAGGCCCGCATGCAGCAGGCCAGCGCCAGCATCCGCCTCTACCAGGCGCTGGGCGGCGGCTGGTGAAAGCCGCCCGCCCGCGCACCCGCTCCGCAGCAAGAAAACAGAAAACATGCCCGCCACTCCATCCGCCGCTGCCGCCGCAGCATCCGGCCGCTGCCCCCCGCTGAACGCCGCGCAGCAGCGCATTCACCAGGCCGCGCTCAGGCTGTTCGCCGAAAAAGACCCGGCCACCGTCCAAATCAGCGAACTGGCCGCCGCCGCCCAGGTGGCGCGCGGCACCATCTACAACAACCTGGAATCCGTGGAAGCCCTCTTCGGCCAGCTCGTCATACGCCTGTGCGCCGACATGAGCGAACGCATCGACCGCGCCATGAGCGGCGAACCCGACCCCGCCATGCGCCTGGCCGCCGGCGTGCGCCACTACCTGCAACGCGCGCGCGACGAGCCGCACTGGGCACGCTTCATCCTGCGCTACGGCCTGACCCAGCCCCCGCTGGCCCAGCTATGGCACGGCCCCACCATGCGCTACCTGCGCGAAGGCATCGCCAGCGGCCGCTTCACGCTGCGCCCCGGCCAGGCCCGCACCGCCGCCGTGCTGGTGGCCGGCGCCGTGCTGGGCGGCTTCGCGCAAATGCAGCAAAGCGGCGCCTCGCCGCGCCGCATTGGCAGCGACATCACCGAGCTGCTTTTGCTCTCGCTGGGCCTGCCCGCCAGCGAAGCGCTGCGCATCGCGTGCGCCCGCATGGATTGACGGACCGGCAGCGCCTGGCAGACGCATCAAAAACAGGAGCGAATTCAAGGGCGTTTGAAGTAGCATCTGCGCACGTTCCACTAGGACCTGATGCTATGAATCAAGGAGCTGATTCAGCTCTTTGCCCAGGCTTTTCATCCGCTTTTTCCCCTTTCCGGCATGGCCGCTGCGCCCGCCATTTGCGCCCGCCATTTGCGCCCGCTCCCTTGCGGCAGGTTGCAAGCGACTTCCGGCAAACGCATGCCAAGACCTGCCTGCGGTTCGCGCTTGCCGCTCCTTGCCGCCCCTCGCGGACAGACTGGAACAGGTGTCCTTATTTCTTTACCGAGGCGCAAAGCGCGCTCGGTACACTCGCGCGCTTTTATGGGCAACACAGGGTTTTTACTGATGCGCAAATCTTGGCGAACAGGAGGCTGGCTGGCGCTGGCCTTGGTGTTGGGCGCAGCCTTCTGGTGGTGGAAGACTTCTGGCGGCCCGCCTGCGCCGCAGTGGGTGACGGCGCCCGTGCAAAAGCAGGACCTGGAAGACACCGTGCTGGCCACGGGCGCCATTCGCGCGCTGCGGCAGGTGAATGTGGGCGCGCAGGCCACGGGGCAGGTCAAGGCGCTGCATGTGAAGGTGGGCGATGTGGTCAAAAAAGGGCAGCTCATTGCCGAGATTGACGACACCACGCAGCAAAACGCCTTGCGTGACGAGCTGGCGGGCATCGAGTCGCTCAAGGCGCAGCGCGCTTCGCGGCAGGCGGCGCTCACGCTGGCTAAGCAAAACCTGGCGCGCCAGCAGGAGATGATGGCCAAGGACGCCACCTCCCGCGCCGATTTGCAGTCGGCGCAAAACCAGCTGGCCGCCGCCGAGGCCGATTTGAAAACCAACGCCGCCCAGCTGGAGCAGGCGAACCTGAAGGCGCAGACGGCGCGCGCCAATCTGGGCTACACGCGCATTGCCGCGCCCATGGACGGCACCATCGTGGCCGTGGTGACGGAGCAGGGACAGACGGTCAATGCCGCCATGTCCACGCCCACCATCGTCAAGCTCGCCCGGCTGGATGAGGTGAAGATCGAGGCGCAGATTTCCGAGGCCGATGTGCCCCGCGTCAAGCCCGGCATGGCCGCCTGGTTCACGCTGCTGGGCGAGCCGGACAAGCGTTACGCCACCGAGCTGAAAGCCATCGCCTTGCTGCCGCCGGCCGATGAAAGCGGCAGCAGCGACACCAGCGCGTCGGCCACATCCGCCGCCAGCGCCACGGCCATTTACTACAACGGCATCCTGCACGCGCCCAACCCGGACGGCGTGCTGCGCGTTTCCATGACGGCGCAAGTGCACATCGTGGTGGACCGTGTGCAGGGCGCGCTCACCGTGCCCGCCAGCGCGCTGGGCGCCAAAGATGACGAAGGCCGCTACGCCGTGCGCGTGCTGACGGGCGAGGGCGATGAGCAGCGCGAAGAAACCCGCCTGGTGCGCGTGGGCCTGAACAACCGCGTGCATGCCCAGGTGCTGGAGGGCCTGAAAGAAGGCGAGCGCGTGATCACGGGCGAGGCCACGCCGGCCGGGGATGCCGTCAGCGTGGAAATGGGGCCGCCGCCCATGGGGCCTTGAAGGAGCGCGCCATGACCGAACACCGCCTGGCGCAAGCCGGGGAAGCAAGCGGGAAAGAAAGCGCGGAAAAAGCGGAAAAAGCGAATGGCGGCGGGCCGGGCGCGCCGCTGATGCGCCTGCGCGGCGTCACGCGCGAATTTCCGGCGGGCGACGGCCCGGTGGCCGTGCTCAAGGATGTGAACCTGACGATTCGCGCGGGCGAGATGGTGGCCATCGTCGGCCCATCCGGCTCCGGCAAATCCACGCTGATGAACATCATCGGCTGCCTGGACCAGCCTTCGCGCGGCAGCTACCAGGTGCTGGGCCGCGAAACGCGCGACATGCAGCCGGATGAACTGGCGCGCCTGCGCCGCGAGCATTTCGGCTTCGTCTTTCAGCGCTACCAGCTGCTGACGGGCCTGACGGCGCAAGACAACGTGGAAATTCCTGCCATCTACGCGGGCCTGGGCGCGGCTGCGCGCCGCGCGCGATCGGCCCGCCTGCTGGAGCGCCTGGGGCTGGGCGAGCGCCTGGCGCACAAGCCCGGGCAGCTCTCCGGCGGGCAGCAGCAGCGCGTATCCATTGCCCGCGCCCTCATGAACGGCGGCAGCGTGGTGCTGGCCGATGAACCCACCGGCGCGCTGGACAGCCACACGGGCGAGCAGGTCATGCAGATTCTTCAGGAACTCAATGCCGCCGGGCACACCATCATCCTCGTCACGCACGATGCCAAGGTGGCTGCCTACGCGCGGCGCGTGATTGAAATTGCCGACGGCCGCATCACCCGCGACAGCGCCGCTGCCGCGCCGCCTGCCGCGCCCGCCAGCGAAGCGCCGCCGCCCAAAGCGGGCCTGGCCGCCTGGCTCATGCGCCTGCGCGAAGCGGCGCGCATGGCCCTGCACGCCATGCTCTCGCACCGCATGCGCACGCTGCTGACCATGCTGGGCATCATCATCGGCATCGTCTCCGTCACCCTGGTCAATGCCATCGGCGAAGGCGCCAAGCAGCAAATCCTCTCGGACATCAGCTCCATCGGCACCAACACCATCACCATCTTTCCCGGCAGCGGCTTTGGCGACCGGCGCGCGGGTGCCATCCGCACCCTCACCGCCGCCGATGCCACGGCCCTGGCCGAGCAGCCCTACGCGCACAGCGCCACGCCGCAAGTGCAAACCAGCGTCACCCTGCGCATGGGCAATCTGGAAAAAACGGCCACCGTCGAAGGCGTGGCCGCCAGCTACTTCGAAGTGCGCGGCCTGAAGCTGGCCGCCGGCGTGCTGTTTGACGAAAACAGCGTCAAAAACCTGGCGCTGGACGCCGTGATCGACGACAACACCCGCAAAACGCTCTTTCCGGGCGGCGGCAACCCTTTGGGCCAAATCATCCTGCTGGGCAGCGTGCCCGCACGCATCATTGGCGTCACCGCCAAGGAAAAAAGCAACTTCGGCTTCAACTCCGGCAACACCGTCTGGCTGCCCTACACCAGCGTCATGGGGCGCCTCACCGGCAGCCAGGTGCTGCAAGACATCTCCGTGCGCGTCAAAGACGGCTACACCACCCACTACGCCGAAAAGCAAATCACCGAGCTGCTCACGCGCCGCCACGGCAGCAAAGACTTTTTCACCAGCAACAGCGACACCGTGCGCGAAATGGTCGAAAAAACCACCTTCACCATGCAGGTGTTCATCTCCTCCATTGCCGTCATCGCCCTCGTGGTGGGCGGCATCGGCGTGATGAACATCATGCTGGTGAGCGTGACCGAGCGCACGCCCGAAATCGGCATCCGCATGGCCGTGGGCGCGCGCCAGGCCGACATCCTCCAGCAATTTCTCATCGAAGCCGTCTTCGTCTGCCTGCTGGGCGGCCTGCTGGGCATCGGCCTGGCCTTTGGCCTGGGCTGGGTGCTGGAGCGCCTCTCCAGCGAAGTGCACCTCGTGTTCTCCGCCAACGCCATCGTGCTGGCCGTGGCCTGCTCCACCTTCATCGGCCTGGCCTTTGGCTTCTGGCCCGCCCGCAGCGCCGCGCGCCTGAACCCGATTGACGCGCTCTCGCGGCAATAAGCACTGGGCACAAGATATTTCCGCTCCTCAATCCATAGCATGATGTCCTAGTGGAAACTGCGCTGACCGGCATTTTGGGCCACTCAGATTTGCTCCTGTTTCCGATGCGGCGCAGGGCAAGGCTTCGCCAAACGGGAAAAGCCGTGAGCAGCCAGCCAAAGAAGCGGCGAAGGCCCGTCTGCGGCTTGCGTTTCGCGGCCCATCCCGGTCCGCTCTTTTGCCCCTCCCGGCCAGATCATGAACAAGTTCCCAGAAGCTGCCCCTGCCGAAACGTCTGAAGACGCCCGCTGGATGCGCCTGGCCCTGCAAGCCGCGCATGAGGCGGCAGCGCGCGGCGAAGTGCCCGTGGGCGCGGTGGTGGTCAAGGACGGGCGCTGCATCGCCGCTGCTGGCAATGCCTGCGTGGGCGCGCATGACCCCAGCGCGCATGCCGAAATCGCCGCCTTGCGCCAGGCCGCGCGCGCGCTGGGCAATTACCGGCTGCAAGGCTGCACGCTGTATGTGACGCTGGAGCCTTGCGCCATGTGCGCCGGGGCCATGCTGCACGCGCGGCTGGCGCGCGTGGTTTTTGGCGCGGCCGACCCCAAAACGGGCGCGGCCGGTTCGCTGCTCAACCTGTTTGCCCAGCCCGCACTCAACCATCAAACGCAAGTCACCGGCGGCGTGCTGGCGGGCGAATGCGCCGCTGCGCTGCACGGCTTTTTCAGGCCGCGCCGCATCAACGCCGCCCCCTTGCGGCAAGACGCGCTGCGCACGCCGCCCGCGCGCTTTGCCCATCTGCCCGATGATCCCTGGCCGCGCCATGCCGAAAGCGGCTTGCCCGCCCTGGGCGGCTTGCGCCTGAGCTATATGGACGAAGGCCCGCGCGACGCGCCCATCACCTGGCTGTGCCTGCACGGCGCGCCCGCCTGGAGCCACCTGTGGCGGCACATGGCCGCCCAGTGGCTGGCGGCGGGCTGCCGCGTGATCGCGCCTGACTTGATCGGCTTTGGCCGCAGCGACAAGCCCAAGAAAGAAAGCGCCCACACCCTGGCCTGGCACCGGCAAATCCTCATCGAATGGGTGCGCCAGCTGGATGTGCGCCGCGTGGCCTTGGCCTTGCACGGCACGGCCGGCGCGGCGGGCCTGGCGCTGCCCGCCGCCGAGCCGCAGCGCTACGCCGCGCTGCTGGCCATCAACACCGGCTTTGCGCCAGCGGCGCAGGCCAGCGGGGCAGGGCAGGGCGCGCCTGCCCGCTTGCCTCTTTCGCGCCTGCCGCGCCTGCCCGCTGACGAGCAAGCCGCTTGCGAAGCCCCTTTCCCTGACAGCGGCCACCGCGCCGCCTTGCGCGCCCTGCCGCGCCTGGCCGATGGCGGGCATGAGCCTGACTTGCGCGCCTTCTGGCAAAACCGCTGGCAAGGCGCCAGCCTGCTGATTTGCGGCATGCCCGATGTTTTTTACGGCCCCGCCGCCATGAGCGCGCTGCAAGCCGCCGTGCGGGGCGCGCCGCCGCCCTTGCCCCTGCCCGGCGCGGGCCACTTCAGCTGCGCCACGGCAGGGCGCGAAATCGCACAGCTGGCGCTGGCGCGGCTGGCGCAGCCCGCGCAATGGGCCAAAGACTGAACGCGTTTTTCCCGGTTTTCCGGCTGCGCCGCGCAAAAAAACAAAAAAGTTTCGGTGCGCTTGTCTGGCAGATTGATTTTTTCCTGCTCCAATTCGCGGCGCATCGCTTTTGATGCGCTACTGAAGAAATCTCATGAACAAGAAACCGCAAATACCCGCCACCCCAATGACTGCTGCGTCTGCAGCGCGCATTCAAAGCGCAACTGCCAAGGCCGGAAATGGCGGCATTGCCAAGAAAAGCTTTGCCGCTCGTGCCATGAGCGCGGCAGCCAAGAATACGGCTAAAGCATCTGGCTCCAAGGGCAAGAGTTCCAGGTAAAAAAAACAGGAAAGGAGAAGGGCAGTGCGGAAACGGCCCTGCCCAAATATCATGCAAAGCACAATTGAAACCCCATTTCCTCGCCTGGGCGAAGCGCTGCGCGCATTGATTACGGCAACCGGTTTCAGGCCATTCATTGAAGAAAAAGGGCTGGATAAAAATCTGGATGATTTATTCAGGGAACCTGCAAATCGGCAGGGAACTCTTTATGAGCTGCTGGAAGAAATCCAGGGAAAATTTTTCGGAGAGGTGGTGCGGGAATGCGGGGAAGGCTGGAATTTTATCATTCCAGAATGGGAGAATTTTTGCCATATTATCCAGCATGTCGTGCAAACAGTGGATGCCAGCCGTTCCCAGTCAGAAAAAGTGCGCAGCCTGTTTGAAGAGTATTTCATTATTCCGTTTCTGGCGGAATTCATGCTGCATGCCGTAAAAATGCAGAATGGAGGAGATGCCCGTGAATGGGCGGCGGGGCCATTTCAGGCCTGGCTTGAATTGGCCTCTTCCTTGCCCGGGCAAAAGCGCGCGCTGAAAGATATTGAATGCGCCGTTGAAAAAGACCCGCGCAGCATTAAGCGCTGGAAGCAGTGCCACCCAATGGAAAGCATGAGCTATCCATTGCGCAAGAAGGTTGGGGACATATTGGGCGAATCGGCCAGAATGCCGGATGTTGCGCGGCTTGCAGGCTGGTTGTATATGGCGCGTGCGCTTCAATCCCTGTCGCCGCAAATCCGCGCTTCCATTGGAGATTATCTGGAAAGAAGAACATCGCCCTGGGATCCGAAAGAAGCAAGAATAAAGTTGCTCAAGGCATTGGATGGCATGGAAAATCCTGCCTTTATCCAGAAAATGAACGACTTGCGCAATGAAGATTCCGCCCGGAAGCGGGCCGAAATCATGCGGGAGTTGATGAAGCCGAATCCTATATGGACGCAGTGCGAAGAAAATATTGAAGCGGCTTTGCAGGCTGACCAGAAGGACAATGTGAAGGAGGTGATGAATTTTCTGGGCAGAGCGGTTGATGTCGCGTGGTGGCGGACCGGCCCGGTTCAGAGTGAATTGCTTGACAAAGCGCTGAAATATGCGGTCGGCACAGGCGATAAAGTGGCCGCCAGGGCTTATTGGGACCGCTCTTTCATGCTGGGGCTGAACCGTGGCCCCAAGCGTGAACTGGATGAACAGCAAATGCGTTCCTTGAGCCTGGCATTCGAGCATGATTTTCCACACAGGAAGGCGAAACTTCGCGTTCCGCCAGCATTTGAGTGCATGACTTTCGATGAAATGGAAGACATGAAAAACAAATCCATGAAAGCGCCAGCGAGAAAAACGGCCCATGCGCAGGGCCGCACGCGCAGAACGGCGCTGATGAATGCCATTCCGTGCAGTTCTTTGGCGGACGTGAAAAAACTGATTGAAAATGGCGCCAATCCCGATGAATTCATTCCTGAATCGGGAGAAAACCCTCTGATATATGCCATGCGTCATGCGGAACAAACCAGGGATACATCCATCATGGATTATTTCCTGTCACTGCCGCTGAAACCGGAAACAGTGAACCGGATTGCTTCAACTGAAAAAGATTGCCCTCTGATGCTGGCCATTGACATGGGTCATGCAAAGGCCGTGGAAAGGCTGATTGAACTTGGGGCGGATATCCGTTTGCCCATCTATCAATCGGCTTCGGCCTTGCTTTATGCGATGCACAAATTCAATGAAGCCAGGCAAGGCGGCATCACGCCAGAAATACAGGCGCAATATCTGGCGGGATACGGCCCGGTTGGATCGCATGAAGCCAAACAAGGCGTGGTTTTTGATTGCCAGAAGGCGTATTTTCGTGCGATGCAAATGATTCGCCGCATGGAATCATTCGGGGCCGGGCGCTATACGGAAATATGGAAGGCGGTTTGTGCGCATTATTTGCCCTCGCCTGATGATTGCCGGGCCGTGATTCATGTTTTGTTGGAGGCGGGCGCTGATGTCAATCTGCGCTACCATGTGCCTTATAACAGTTTTGAATGGAGCCCGACGCTTTTTGCGGCTGAAATAGGCGATTTGGCTCTTTTCAGGGAAATACTGGCATATGGCGGGAATCCGGATCAGACGCTGCTTGTGCCAGGCCCTTTCGAGAAAAGGGATGCTTTATGGGTCGCCATTGATCATGGAAATGACGCCATTGTCTCATTCATGCAAAACAGAAGACAGAAAGATGGGAAGTGAGTCGATCTTCTGCTACTTTTTGCATGGATAAAACTATCAACCAGCTCATCATGAAAATGGTCCGAATGGGTTGGACGGTCAAAAGAGGAAGACATGCGAAGCTTTACCATCCTTCTGGACGGGCGTTTGTGACGTTTTCCATGACGCCCAGCGATCACCGGTGCCTAATGAATATTCAGCGGGACATCAAAAGACTGCAGGCGAGACTGGATGCGGCGCTGGAAAACATGGCGGGTGAGCTTTGATTGATTTGAGATTTGCCGCGCGGCGCGGGCTTCGGGAACGATAGTTTGCGGCGGCGAAAACCAGCGCAGCTGGCGCGCGCCAGGCGCACAATCTGCGCCTTTTTGCGCCGCCAGCCGCTGGCGGCGTGCTCCCACGCCATGCGCACGCCTGCCATCAATTCCAAAGTCATCGCCACCTTGCCCATCTTCTGCTGCGTGATGCTGGCTTGCGGCTTTGTGTGGGCCGTGCGGCAGCCCGCGTGGACGATGCCGCTGGTGCTGGGCGTGATTGCGGGCGGCCTGGTCGATCTGGACAACGGGCTGACGGGGCGCGTGCAAAACATCGTGCTGACGGCGCTGGCCTTTTCTTTTTCTTCGCTGCTGGTGCAGACGATGCTGGGCACGGGGCTGCCGTTTATCGTGACGATGACGGCGCTCACTTTCCTGTTCACGGTGCTGGGCGCGCTGGGGCTGCGCTACCGCACCATTGCCTTTGGTGCGCTGGCGGTGGCCACTTACACCACGCTGGCCTATGCGCCGCAGACGCCCTGGTTTCTGAACCCGCTGCTGATTTTGTGCGGCACGCTGCTGTACAGCAGCGTCACGCTGTGCCTGCACGTGGTCTTTCCGCACCGGCCCGTGCAAGACAGCATGGCCGCCGCTTTTGCCGAGCTGGGCGGGTATTTCGACGCCAAGGCCGCTTTTTTCGACCCCGACGAGGCCGAGTGGCTGGAAGACGGCCCGCGCCTGGCGCTGGCGCGGCAGAACACGGCAGTGATCAACGCCTTCAACCAGTGCCGCAGCGCCTTGTTCTACCGCATGCGCGGCCAGCACCGGCACCCGCGCACGGCGCGCATGCTGCGGCTGTATTTCATTGCGCAAGACGTGCATGAGCGCATCAGCTCCACGCATGCCGATTACCGCGAGCTGGCCGAGAGCCTGAAAAACACCGATCTCATCTTCCGCATTCACCGCCTGCTGGAATTGCAGGGGCAGGCCTGCCGCGACGTGGCTTCCAGCCTGCGCGCCGACATGCCCTACGCCTACTCCGCGCGCCTGCAACGCGCCATGATGGGCTGCCAGCAGTCGCTGCGCGTGCATGCCCAAAGCCGCCAGGCGGAACAGGCGGATCAGGCGGAGCAGGGCGGTCGGGCCGACCAGCTCCACGCGCTGCAAAGGCTCATGGACAACCTGGCGGGCATTGACTACCAGCTCAGCCACATTGAAAGCGCCGCAGACGCCGCCTTTGGCGAAAACTCCGACAAAACCCGCATTGCCGCCCAGGAGCAAGACGGCCCGCTGCTGCACGCCCTGCGCGCCATGCGCGGCCAGCTGAACATGCGCTCGCCGGTGTTTCGCCACGCCGTGCGGCTGTCGCTGGTGGTGGCCCTCTCGTGCACGGTGGTGGAGCTGCTGCACCTGAATCTGGGCTACTGGATCTTGCTGACAGCCCTGTTCGTGTGCCAGCCCAACTATTCGGCCACGCGCAGCCGGGTGAACCAGCGCATCGGCGGCACCATCGCAGGCGTGCTCGTCGGCTCCGTCGTGCCCTGGTTCACGCCCACGGTGGAAACCAAGCTGGGCATCATCGTGCTCACCACCACGCTGTTTTTCCTGATGCGCAACTACAAATACAGCTGGTCCACTTTCTTCATCACCATCCAGGCGCTCACCAGCCTCTCGCTCATGGGGGTGGACATCTACGCGGCCATGCCCGTGCGCATCATCGACACCATCACCGGCGCGGCCATCGCTTGGGCTGCCGTGCACTTTCTCTGGCCCGACTGGCGCTACCTGAGCCTGCCTGCCAGCGCCAGCGCCTCCATCGCCAGCAACGGCGCGTATCTGGAACGCATCATCAGCCAGCTTGAAAACGGCGTGGACGACGATGTGGCCTACCGCAGCGTGCGCCGCCTGGCGCATGAAAAGGCGGCGGCCTTGAGCAGCGCCATCTCCGACATGAGCAGCCAGCCAGGCCGCCACAGCCCGCAAATGCAGGGCGCGGGGCTGAACCTGCTGAAAACCAGCTACGCGCTCATTGGCTACATCTCCGCCCTGGGCGCTTACCGCAGCCAGATTGCCCAGGAGGCGCGGCAGGAAGCCAGCGCCGCCGGACAGCCGCCGCAAACGCAGCCCTCACCCGCCGCGCCTGAAACGCCTGAAGCGGCAGCCGCGCCGCAAGCGCTGCAAGCGCCCGAAGCGCAAGCCTTCACCCCCCTCTTTTTCGACACCGCCCGCCAGACGGCCCAGCTGCTGCAAGCCCTGCCCGGGCTGGACGACAGCGCCTTTGCCGCCGCCAGCGAGCGCATCCAAAGCGGCGTACGCGCCTTGCGCGCGCGCGTGCAAGGCCGCCGCCCCAACAGCGTGCTGTGGCAGCAGCTCTCGCTCATCACCCGCCAGCTCGCGCCTTGCCGCCAGATGCTGAAAAGCATGACGCCGCCCAGCGAAGCCGGGCCAACCGCGCCGCTCCAGAAGCCGTAGCGCCCAGCCCGCGAGGCGCAAAGGCGCGCTGGAATGCGCTGGAAATAGGCCGTGCATAGGCCGCCATCGCAGATTTTTGCTCATCTATCCATAGCAAGACGTCCTAGTGGAGCCTGCGCAGATGGGTGTTTCCGGCCCTTTGAATTCGCTCCGGTTTTTGATGCTTCCGGGTGGGCGTGAAGGCGCCGCGCCGCCCGCCGCCCGCGCCTGCTTCCGGATGCAGCCGGATAAGCAGGCCGCCGCAGAGCCAAAGCGCCGAATCTCAAAACGCCGAATCTGCTTCGCAGGCAGGCTGAAGCAGGCCCTGGACAAAGCCTTGCAAAGCCTCACGCCGCTGCCAGCAGCTTTTGCGTGTAGGGATGCTGCGGCTTTTCAAGCACTTGCAGGGCGGGGCCGGTTTCCACGGCCTGCCCGTCCTTGAGCACCAGCACGTCATGCGCCAGGGCGCGCACCACGTCCACGTCGTGCGTGATGAGCAGATAGGCCAGGCGGCGCTCGCGCTGGAGCTTTTGCAGCAGCGCGATGACTTGTTTTTGCACCGTCACATCCAGCGCGCTGGTGGGTTCGTCCAGCACCAGCAGCTGCGGCTCCACGATGAGCGCGCGCGCCAGGGCGATGCGCTGGCGCTGCCCGCCCGAAAACTCGTGCGGATAGCGGCCCAGCAAATGCGCAAAGCGGCTGGCGCTGTCTGGCGTGGCTTGAGCGGCTTGCGGGCCGCTTTCCTCTTTGCCGTCCTGCCCGCCTTCTTGCCCGCCTTCGTGCAAGCCGACATCGGCCAGCGCCTGCCGCACGCGCGCGGCGCGCTCGGCGGCGCTCAAGTGGGGGGCATGCACCAGCAGGCCCTCGCCCACGATTTCTTCCACGGTCATGCGCGGCGAAAGCGAAGAGAACGGGTCTTGAAACACTACTTGCGCCACGCGGCGCAGCGGCCTGTCGGCGCGGGTGCGGCGCTGCCAGGGGCGGCCCGCCACGCGCAGCTCGCCCGTGAAAGGCAGCAGGCCCAGCGCCGCTTGCGCCAGGGTGGATTTGCCGGAGCCTGACTCGCCAATCACCCCCAGCGTGCGCCCCGCCGGCAGGCAAAAACTGGCGTCATGCACGGCCACGAACTGCCCTTTTTTGAACCAGCCGCGCAGGCCCGGCAGCGGCGCGGGGTAAGTCACGCGCACGTGCTGCGCGGCCAGCGCGGGGGCTTGCGCCGCGTCGCCAGCGGGTGATTCATCGACATCGCGCACTGGGCGGCTGGCCAGCAGTTTTTGCGTGTAAGGGTGCTGCGGGGCGGCAAACAGCGCGGCGGCGCTGCCTTGTTCCACCAGGCGGCCTTGCTGCATGACGGCCACGCGGTCGGCAAAGCGGCGCACCAGGTTCAGGTCGTGCGTGATCATCAGCACGGCCATGCCGTTTTCGCGCCGCAGGCTCTCCAGCAAATCCAGAATCTGCCCGCGCAGGCTCACATCCAGCGCCGTGGTCGGCTCATCGGCCAGCAAAAGGCGCGGCTGGCAGGCCAGCGCCATCGCAATCATGGCGCGCTGGCGCTGCCCGCCCGAGAGCTGGTGCGCGAAAGCGCGCGCACGCCGCTGCGGCTCGGCAATGCCCGTTTTCGCCAGCAGCTCAACCGCCTCTTGCGCCGCGCGGCCAGCGGACAGGCCGCGCTTGAGGCGCAGGGCCTCGGCCACTTGCGCGCCGATGGTCATCAGCGGATTGAGCGCCGTCATCGGCTCCTGAAAAATCATGGCGATTTCATCGCCGCGCAGCGCGCGCATTTGCCGCTCGGGCAGCGCCAGCAGGTCGCGCGCCTGCCCGTCGCGCCCGGCAAACAGCGCCCGCCCTTGCAAGGCCGCGCCATCGAGCAGCCGCAGCAGGCTGAGCGCCGTCAGCGTTTTGCCAGAGCCTGACTCGCCCACCAGCGCCAGCTTTTCGCCCGGCGCAAGGGCAAACGAAACCCCTTGCACCACGGGTTTGGCGCCAAAGCGGATGCACAAGTGCTGCACGTCAAGCAGAGGCAGGCGGGAAGAAGCGGAGTTCATGAACGCGGCAATGAGAGTGAATGGGGCGCGCAGGGCATGCGCAAAGCCACACGCGCAAGCCAGCGCCGCACGCCGTGGAATGCCTCAGATGGTAAGTGCAGCATATTGCTTCTGAAAAAATAGCATGAGGTCCTAGAGATACGGGCGCAGGTGCCGTTTTTTACCCCTTGAATTCGCTCCTGTTTTTGATATTTCCCGACTGGCGAAGCAGGCCAAAGGCGCGGCCCAGCTGCATGGAGAACCTGCTGCGCTCCGCCCTCGCGCCTTTCAGCGCCCGGCCAGCGCCTGCTGGAGCACGGCGATGTGGCTGTGGGCAGGGTCTTTGGCGGCGGTGAGCAAAGTCAGGGGCCGGGGCAGCGCGCGCAGGCGCTCCAGGGCGGCCTGGGCGGCGGGGGCAGCCAGTTCCTGGCGGAAGCGCTGGCAGAACTCGTCGAAGCGCCCTTCGGGGTCTTCGTGGAACCAGTGGCGCAGTTCGGTGCTGGGGGTGGCGTCTTTTTCCCAGGCCACGCCTTGCAGGGCGGCCTTGCTGATGCCGCGCGGCCACAGGCGGTCAAGCAGCACGGCGCTTTTGTGCGGAGCGTGTACGTAGTCGTAGATGCGCTCGGCGGGAAAGTTGGCAGGGGCGCTCATGTCGGTGCTCCGTTCATGTGGTTTTGGAAGGGGCAGGGGTTTTGTCCGGCCAGTCGCACAGGTGGGCCACGGCGCATTCCCAGCAGCGGGGCTTGCGCGCCTGGCACACGTAGCGGCCATGCAGGATGAGCCAGTGGTGCGCGTGCAGCAGGTAATGCGGCGGCACGCGCTCCAGCAGTTTTTGTTCCACGGCCAGCGGCGTTTTGCCGGGGGCCAGGCCCGTGCGGTTGCTCACGCGGAAGATGTGCGTGTCCACGGCCATCGTCGGCTCGCCAAAGGCGACGTTGAGCACCACATTGGCCGTTTTGCGGCCCACGCCGGGCAGCGCCTCCAGCGCGGCGCGCGTGCGCGGCACCTGGCCGCCGTGCTCATCCACGAGGATGCGGCAGGTTTGCAGCAGGTGGCGGGCCTTGCTGTGATACAGGCCAATGGTTTTGATGGCCGCTTCCAGCCGCTCCAGCCCCAGGTCGAGCATTTGCTGCGGCGTGCGCGCCAGCGGAAAAAGAATGCGCGTGGCCTTGTTCACGCCCGCGTCGGTGGCCTGCGCCGATAGCAGCACGGCAACCAGCAGCTCAAAGGCGCTGCCGTATTCCAGCTCCGTTTCGGGGTGCGGATTGGCCGCTTGCAAGATGGCGAAAAAGCGCTCGATTTGCGCGGGCGTCATGGCGGAAAAAGCCTTGCGGCAGCGAACGCCAATTAACGCAGGCCCTGGCCGCTGGCCGTGTCGTCGGCGCGCTCGATCAGCTCGATCTTGTAGCCGTCCGGGTCGCTCACGAAGGCGATGACGGTGCTGCCGCCCATCACGGGGCCGGCCTCGCGCGTGACGCAGCCGCCAGCGGCGCGGATTTTTTCGCAGGCCGCGCGGGCGTCGGGCACGCCAATGGCGATGTGGCCGTAGGCCGTGCCCATTTCATATTGGGTCTGGCCCCAGTTGTAGGTCAGCTCGATTTCGGCCTGGCCGGGGTTGCCGCCTTCGTAGCCCAGAAAGGCCAGCGTGTAGCGGTATTCGGGGTTCTCGGAGCGGCGCAGCAGCGTCATGCCGAGCACCTCGGTATAGAAGCGGATGGAGCGGTCCAGATCGCCCACGCGGAGCATGGTGTGAAGAAGGCGCATTGGAAAAGTCTGTTGTGGGTTGATGAAGAAAAGAAAAAGCGCGCTTTGAAGCAGGTTCCTAGTCCACCCGCGCGCCCGAGAGCTTGACGATGCCCTGATAGCGGCCGCGCTCGCGCTCGGCCAGCTCGCCGAACTGCTCTGGCGTGGTGGGCAGCGGCTCGGCCCAGATGGCGGCAAAGCGCTGCTGCGCCTGCGGGCTGGCCAGCGCCTTGCCAAAAGCCGACGAGAGCTTTTGCAGCACCGGCGCGGGCGTGCCCGCCGGGGCCACCAGCCCCCACCAGGTGTCAATCTCAAAGCCCTTGAGCGTGTCGGCCAGCGGCGGCACGCCCGGCAGCATGGGGCTGGGGCTTGCGCTGGTCACGGCCAGCGCCACGAGCTTGCCGCTTTTGATGTTGGGCGCGGCGCTGGCCAGGTTGTCAATGTTGAAGTCCACCTGCCCGCCCAGCAGCGCCAGCTGCGCGGGGTTGGCGCCGTTGAAGGGAATGTGCGTGGCCTCGATGCCCGCCTGCTGCTTGAACAGCTCGCCCGCCAGATGCCCCGCGCTGCCGTTGCCGCCGGAGCCGTAGTTGAGCTGGCCGGGGTTTTCGCGGGCATAGGCGATCAGATCGGCCACGCTGGCAATCTTCAGCTGCCGGGCGGCCTCGGCATTCATCACCAGCACATTGGGCACGCGGGCCACGGCAGTGACGGGGGCGAAGTCTCTGGCCGCGTCATACGGCATCTTGCGAAACAGCCAGGGGTTGATGGCCAGCGTGGCCACCGCCGCCACGCCCAGCGTGCGCCCGTCGGGCACAGCCTTGGCCACGGCGGCCATGCCGATATTGCCGCCCGCGCCCGGCTTGTTGTCCACCACCACCGTGCCCAGCTCGCCTTGCACGCGCTCGGCCAGCACCCGCGCCGTTGCGTCCAGCGGCCCGCCAGGCGGATACGGCACCACGATGCGCAGCGGCGCAGTCTCCTGCGCCCAGGCGGCAGGCGCGGCCCAGGTCGCCGCCAGCGCGAGGGCGGACAGCAGCAAGCAACGGCGTGCGGTCATGTTTCAGTCTCCTGACAAAAATGGCAACGCGGCATTGTCCTTCATGCCTTCTGCCAGCCAGACAGCATCGGAAACAGGAGCAGATTTTTGGGCTATGAAATGCCGTCCAGAACAGGTTCCGCCAAGACGTCACGCTATGTATTTAGGGGCTAAATAGCCGCCTCGAATGGCCTGGCGCACTCAATGCGAGATACGGCTTCGCGCGTTCAGGCCGGCCATTCACCGGCTGCGCCTGGGCCGCCCTGATTGCGGCCCGCCATTTCCTCTCCTCACAGCCAGGCGCCGGACAGGCGCTCAGGAATAATCCCGCCTTTTTCGCACTCGCTCAACCATAGGGAAAACCATATGCAAGCCATCCAGGTCGGCCTTCTGGGCATCGGCACCGTGGGCAGCGGCACTTTCAACGTGCTGCGCCGCAATCAGGAAGAAATCAAGCGCCGCGCCGGGCGGGGCATTGAAATTGTCATGGTGGCCGATCTGGACACCCAGCGCGCCCGCCAGATCGTGGGGCCTGACGTGCAGGTGGTGGCCGACGCGCGCGAGGTCATCGCCAACCCGGACATCGAAATCGTCGTGGAACTGATTGGCGGCTATGGCGTGGCGCGCACGCTGGTGCTGGAAGCCATTGCGGCGGGCAAGCACGTGGTCACGGCCAACAAGGCGCTGCTGGCCGTGCACGGCACGGAAATTTTTGAAGCGGCGCAGAAAAAAGGCGTGATGGTCGCCTTCGAGGCCGCCGTGGCGGGCGGCATTCCCATCATCAAGGCGCTGCGCGAGGGGCTGACGGCCAACCGCATCCAGTGGCTGGCGGGCATCATCAACGGCACCACCAACTTCATCCTCAGCGAGATGCGCGACAAGGGGCTGGACTTTGACGTGGCGCTCAAAGAGGCGCAGCGCCTGGGCTACGCCGAAGCCGACCCCACTTTCGACATCGAAGGCATCGACGCCGCGCACAAGGCCACGCTGATGAGCGCCATTGCCTTCGGCATTCCCGTGCAGTTTGACCGCGCCTACGTGGAAGGCATCACGCAGCTGGCCGCCGCCGACATCCAATACGCCGAGCAGCTGGGCTACCGCATCAAGCTGCTGGGCATGAGCAAACGGCGCGAAGGCGAAGGCGTGGAGCTGCGCGTGCACCCCACGCTCATTCCCGCCCGGCGGCTGATTGCCAATGTGGAAGGCGCGATGAACGCCGTGCTCGTGCAAGGCGACGCCGTGGGCGCCACGCTGCACTACGGCAAAGGCGCGGGCAGCGAGCCGACGGCCAGCGCCGTCATCGCCGATCTGGTGGACGTGACCCGCCTGGCCACCAGCGACCCGCAGCACCGCGTGCCGCACCTGGCCTTCCAGCCCGGCGCGCTGCGCCACGTGCAAGTGCTGCCCATCGAACAAGTCATCACCAGCTACTACCTGCGCCTGCGCGTGAAAGACGAGACGGGCGTGCTCGCGCAAGTCACCCGCATCCTGGCCGACGCCGGCATCAGCATCAACGCCGTGCTCCAGCGCGGCACAGGCAGCGCCGCGCAAAACGCGCACGAAACCGACCTCATCATCCTCACGCACAACGCCCTGGAAGGCAGCATGAACGCCGCGCTGGCGCGCCTGCAACAACTGCCCGCCGTGCTCGCGCCCATCGTGCGCATCCGCAAGGAAGAGCTAGCTTGATGCCCAAAGGCAAAGCTCGGCCAAGGCCAGCAAAGGCCCGCCAGCCATGAATGAACAAGCAACCAGAAAGCCGGCTCCCATGAACTACCTCTCCACCCGTGGCGATGCCACTGCCCGCAAGTTCTGCGACATCTTGCTGGAGGGCTTGGCGCCCGACGGCGGGCTGTATCTGCCGCAGCATTACCCGCAGCTGGACGCTGCCGGTCTGGCCCGTCTGCGCCAGGTGTGGCGCGATGAAGGCTATGCCGCGCTGGCGTTTGAAATCCTCTCGCTCTACATCGACGACATTCCCGCCGACGACCTGCGGCAGCTGTGCGCCAAAACCTACACGCCCGCAGTGTTTGGCACGCGCGCCATCACGCCGCTCAAAAAGCTGGAAGAAGGCTTTTATCTCGAAGCCCTGTCCAACGGCCCCACCCTCGCGTTCAAAGACATGGCCATGCAGCTGCTGGGCAACTTGTTTGAATACGAGCTGGCGCGCAAAAACGGCGGCCAGGGCGCGCAGCTCAACATCCTGGGCGCCACCAGCGGCGACACCGGCAGCGCCGCCGAATACGCCATGCGCGGCAAGCGCGGCATCCGCGTGTTCATGCTCAGCCCGCACGGGCGCATGAGCGCCTTCCAGCAGGCGCAAATGTTCAGCCTGCAAGACGCCAACATCCACAATATCGCCATCGAAGGCGTGTTTGACGACTGCCAGGACATCGTCAAGGCCGTCAGCGCCGATCTGCCCTTCAAGCGCCGCTACAGCATCGGCACCGTCAACAGCATCAACTGGGCGCGGCTGCTGGCGCAAGTGGTCTATTACTTCGCGGGCTGGATGCAGGCCACGCAAAGCGAAGCGCAAACCGTCGATTTCACCGTGCCCAGCGGCAACTTCGGCAACATCTGCGCGGGCCACGTGGCGCGCATGATGGGGCTGCCCATCCGCCGCCTCATCGTCGCCACCAATGAAAACGACGTGCTCGATGAATTCTTCCGCACGGGCCTGTACCGCGTGCGCGGCAGCGCCGAAACGTTTGAAACCAGCAGCCCCAGCATGGACATCAGCAAGGCCAGCAACTTCGAGCGCTTCGTGTTCGACCTGCTGGGCCGCGACGCCGCCGCCACCCGCGCCCTCTTTGGCCAAACGCTGGCGCAGCAAGGCCAGTTTGATTTGAGCCGCCACCCGCGCTTTGCCGCCGCGCGCGAACAATTCGGCTTTGCCAGCGGCAAAAGCACCCATGCCGACCGTCTGGCCACCATCCGCAGCGTGCACGAGCAGTACGGCGTGCTGGTGGACACCCACACCGCCGACGGCGTGAAAGTGGCCCGCCAGTTGGCGCAAAAAGACACGCCCATGATCGTGCTGGAAACGGCGCTGCCCATCAAATTTGCCGCCACCATCCGCGAAGCCCTGGGCCGCGACCCGGACCGCCCTGCCGCCTTCAACGGCATCGAAAACCTGCCCCGCCGCGTGCGCGTCATGCCAGCGGACGCGCAAGCCATCAAAGCCTTCATCGCGCAGCAATGCGCGTAAGCGCGAACCCGGCGCGCCTTGAAAGCAAAACAGCCAAATCCCGGGAACTGGCTTGATAAACGGGCGGCAAGCCATGAAAAACCGGGATAGGGAGACAGAATAAAAGCCGGAAAACAGCTCTTGTTCTGGAATCTGTCGGTTTGCAGGGATGATCGAGAGCAGCAGATTCCGGGATGGGCCATGTTGATGAAACCATTTTCAACTGCACGGAAACAAGGAAAGGTTGCCGAAATGACGGTCAAAAAATGCCCCTGTTGTTCTTATGAAATGGAATTTCCACTGCGCAAATGGATTTTTAAGGATTTGTATACGGAATCTCCGCCGCCAGGAGTTCGAAGCTATTTCGGAAAAATGGATCGTGTCGTCGTTTGTCCACACTGCAAGAAAAAATCCAGATTCTCGTTGGAGTGGTTATCGTATTGTTTTGTTATATTGGCACATTTATACCCAATCATCTTCCTTGGGATTTGTCTTAAATTAGAAACTTGGGGGTGGGGCCACATCATTGACGGAAAATATTTGATATGGGGCCTTGCCATGTGGCCGGCGGTATGGCCTATTTTAAATACTATTTTGATATTTCGCACTAAATTAATCGAGGGAGAAAAAAAGTACGAGGACGAATATGATTTCACGAGTTTCGACTGAATTTATTGAGTATATCCTGTGTATTGGCGCATGATGCAGTTTTCCTCTTTGCGTTGATGAGACCAAGATATCATTAAGGTGTTTTATGCGAATAAAGAAAACATGTCCTTTTTGCAAGCAGACCATCAATTTACGTCTCAAGGTATATCTCCATATGTGGTTATATACTTTCGCTAGTTCATGGCATGATGTCAGATGCCCGCATTGCAAAGAATGGTCTGTTTACATTCCGAGGTGGACATATTTTTCTGGCGGGGTTTGGGCATTTCTTTGTACATTCTTGTTTGTATATGGAGCAAACACCGATCGCGAGATATTGATGATTTTGTCGCCAGTGCTGATGATTCCCGGCTTGCTGATCATAAAAATTGTACAAATATACGTTTGCAAACTGGGAGATTGGCTCTAAACAATAAAATGAACCGCCTTGCCGCCTGCTGCGGATGATTCGTTGAATGCCGGGTTTGCGGACAAGAAAGAAGACGCCAGAAACTAACATTCAAATCAGAAAACATCATTTGCGGTGATTCAATTCCCAAGAAAATCATGGCGCCGGGCCTGTTGCGAAAAGCATGTTTTCATGCCAGCCATTCGGGGCCTAATGGATCAGCGCTTCTTTTGGCGGCGCCAGCCAGGCCAAAGGCCCTGGCCACGGCCTTGTTTGCCCCATCTGCGCCGCTTCATGCCGCCCGCCCAAGAAAGCGCTTGCACCTTTCCATTGTCGCCTGTTTGCTCTTTATTCAATAGCAATACGTCCTAGTGGAATGTGCGGGAAAACCGTTTTCATACCCCCGAAATTTGCTCCTGTTTCTGATGCGGCAGACCCTCATCCTGCCACTGTCAGCCTGCCTGCTGACGCCAAACTGAAGCCCCTCATGCTCTTGCCTCACTTTCAGCGCCAGTTTTGACCTTGGCGCTGACGCTGTTGCAGCCAGTGCGCGCGCAGCAAAGCCAGAGGCGAGCAAGCCTGCCCAGCCTCACCAGTAAAGCCCCGGCTTCTATCCGGTTCTGAATGTCTGCCGAGTGCACCAGCACAGCCAGCAGCAGCCCATCGTGCCTTTGATCTTTTTGTCTGCGCGTCATATCTGCGCTGCTCCCTTTTGAGACAGTCTTGAGCGATGGGGTCGATGACGGCCACGCTGGGTCTGGCTCGCCTGCCCGCCTTGGCGCGCACTTGTTGGCGCAGCAGCACATCCCACACGGCCAGCACTTGCCACTACGCGTCGGTTATGCCGCTTGGGTACTTTTGCTATTCATTGGGTGTTGAAGGACAGGCGCTGAAGCCCTGCGCGCGCTCCAGGAGCGATCCATGAAGGAGCGGGCAGCTTGAAAGCGCCAGCGATGAGCAAAGCGGGCAGAAAAGGCAAGCGGAATGCACAGCTCTATTTCGCTCCTTCATTCATAGCATGACGTCCTGGTAAAACGCGCGCCAAACGGTATTTTGCACCCATTGATTCAGCTCCTGTTTTTGATGGCATTCGGCATGTAAGCGGCGTGTGGGCAGGCGGCGGGCTTTGGGCTTGCGGCGCGTGCGGGCAAAGGGCTTGCGTGGACAATGCCGCGCTTTGTTTCATTCCATCCACTTCTTCGCGTGAAAGGCGCTTTTGCCATGTCCGTTCATCAGCCTGCCGATGAATTTCCCGCTTTCTTTGACCAGGCGCCCGTTTTGCGCGTGCATGACGCGCTGGCGCAGTTTCTGGGGGCTGCCGCTGGCGGCGTCATCACCTACCGCTATGTGGATGCGGTGCGGCTGGCCGGGCATTCGTGCCCGACGGTAGCGGGGGCCTATCTCATGGTGGTCAAGGGGCTGGGGCATTTGTATGCCGATGGCCAGCTGCCCGAGCGCGGCGGCATCGAGGTGATGATGGCCGAAGGCCGCGAAGACGGCGCCACGGGCGTGGTGGCCGCCGTGGCCACGCTGCTGACGGGCGCCGCGCCCGAAACGGGTTTTGCGGGCATAGGCCCGGCGCACCGCTTTGGCCGCCGCAACCTGCTGCGCTTTGATGTGCCCATGCGGGGCGTGCTGGCGCTGCGCCGGCGGGACAGCGGCCAGGCGGTGCAGGTGGCGCTGGACGCCAGCATTGCGCCTTTTGGCGACGAGATGCGCGCGCTCATGCCCCGCGCCGTGGCGGGCGCGGCCCATGAGCAGGAGCTGGCCCGCTTTGCGCAGCTTTGGCAGGCGCGCGTGAAAACCATGCTGGTGGACGAGGTGAATCACCCGCAGCTGGTGCAGGTGATGCCGTTTGATGAATCGCTTCAGGCGTGATGGCGGCCAGGCCAGGCCCGCCGGGCTGCGTCACGCTGGTGGGCGCGGGGCCGGGCGATCCGCAACTGCTCACGCTCCAGGCCGTGCAGGCCATTGCCAGCGCCGATGTCCTTTTGGTGGATGACTTGGTTCACGAAGCCGTGCTGGCCCACGCGCGGCCTGGCGCGCGCGTGCTGCGCGTGGGCAAGCGCGGCGGGCAGGCCAGCACGCCGCAGGCGCACATTGGCGCGCTGATGCTGCGCGAAGCGCGCGCCGGACAGGCGGTGGTGCGCCTCAAAGGGGGCGACCCGTTCATTTTTGGCCGGGGCGGCGAAGAAGTGCAGCAGCTGCGCGCAGCCGGTTACGAGCCGCGCGTGGTGCATGGCATCACCGCCGGACTGGCGGCGCTGGGCAGCCTGGGCGCGCCGCTCACGCATGGCGAGCGCGCGCACGGCGTGATTTTTGCCAGCGGGCATTTGCATGCGCAGGCGCACCAGCCGCAGCAGCAAGCCGCGCGCTGGCAGCGCATGGGCGAGGCTGTGCGTGATTTGCAGCTCACGCTGGTCATTTACATGGGCGCGGGCCATGCCGCCGAAATACAGGCTGGGCTGCTGCGCGCGCTGCCCGCCGATACGGCCGCCGCCGTCATCGAGCGCGCCACCTGGCCCGGCCAGCGCCAGTGCGTGACCACGCTGGGCCGCCTGGCGCAGGCGATGCAGGCAGGCGGCCTGGGCAGCCCCGCCATCGTGGTGGTGGGCGATGTGGTGCTGGGCGCGCGCGAGGCGCTGCGGCGCGAGGCGGAGCAAACGGAGCAAGGCCAAGCCGTGGCGGCTGGCTGACTGGCGCGGCTCACGGCCTGATCACGGCCATCAAATCCGCCAAGGCTATTCGCAAAAAAGGAGCGAATTGAAGGGGGTGGAAATGCCGTTTCGCGCAGTTTCCACTAGGACATATTGCTATGAATAGAGGAGCTGATTTGAGCGGGTGTTTCCTGCTCCCGGCTCATGCTCTGCTCTGCGTCTTGCCCGTTCCGGTCCGCGCTTTTTTGCCGCGCGCAGGGCTGGCCATTCAGGCGGCAGTCGCCGGAGGCCTCATCCAGCCAGGCGTGGCCGTGGCTGGCGCAGCCGGTCTGGCACAGCACGTCTTGCACGCTGCGCAGCGGGGGCATACCGCCGCGCGGGCTGGCGGCCTTGCGGGCGGGGCCGGGCAGCGGCGTCAGCCCGGGCCAGCCCAGGCCCCAGAGCAGGCGCGTGGTGGCGATAACCCAGCGGGCGCGCTGGCGCATGAGTTCGGTCTCCAACGCCGCGCAACGGCGGGCATGGGCGGCGGCCATGTCACTGATGCGCTGCTGCGCGCCCGCCCATTGGCGCAGCAGCACGCCGTGTTCATGGGCCAGATCGCAAGCGGGAAAGCGGGAAGCGGACAAGCGTGCGCTCATAGGTTGAACCTCCTGAACCATGGCTTTCATTGCACGCCCGCCGGGCTGTGGCGCCCCGCGCCGCCAGCAGGCTGGGCGGGCGCGGCTTCCGCAGCGGGGGCCAGCAGCACCCATTCACCTGCCAGCCGCATGAACAGCGCGCGCATGGCGGGGCTGATGCGCGGCCGTGCGGCCAGCTCGCCCAGTTGCTGGGCCACCTGTCCGGCCAGCAGGCTGCGATGGAAAGTACCGGCGGGCGCCTGCGCGTAGCCCGTCATCAGCGTCAGCGTGTTGATCAACAGGGCCTGGGAGCTGGGCGGCGCGGTTTGTTCGGCGGCGGGGGCTGGATGACGCATGGCGGGCTTTCCCAAGAGAGCGGAGCGGGCAGGGTGCGCGGCAAGTATATGAGAACGATTCTTGAATTGAGCCGTCCATTCCCCTGGGAATTCCCCGAGAACCACGGGCGCGCGCCGCAGGCGCAGAGGCCGCCCGGCAGCGGAAAAAGCGGCCCTGTGCCAACTGAACCCACCGGGCCATGGCGCGAATACGATCGCCGCTTTTCGCCAGCGCGTATCCGCTGCCGCGCTTTGCCGCCGTTTTTCGCCCTGCCATGACTGCCGCCTCCGCCCACGCCCGCCCTCGCCGCCTGCCCCGCATTGCCTTGCTCGCCACGGGCGGCACCATTGCCGGAGCAGGCCCCGACAGCACGGCAGCCGCCTACGTGGCCGGGGCCTTGCGGGGCCAGGCGCTGCTGCAAGCCGTGCCGCAGCTGGCGCAACTGGCGCAGGTGCAAGTGCATGAATTGTTCGCGCTGGACTCGGCGGACATCAGCGACGCGCAGCGCCTGCAATTGGCGCAGCGCGTGGCGGCGCTGGCGCGGCAGGGCGATGTGGACGGCATCGTCATCACCCACGGCACCGACACGCTGGAAGAAAGCGCCTATTTGCTGCACCTGACGCTCAAAACCGCCAAGCCCGTCGTGCTCACCGGCGCCATGCGCGCGGCCACTGCGCTGGGCGCCGACGGGCCGCTCAACCTCTACCAGGCCGTACAAGTGGCCGCCAGCGCGCGCGCGGCGGGGCAGGGCGCGCTGGTGGTGATGAACGGCGCCATCTGGAGCGGGCGCGACGTGGCCAAGCGCGACGCCGCGCAAGTGCAGGCCCTGCAATCGCCCTACGGCCCGCTGGGGCTGGTGGCCGACGACGGCCCGCGCTTTTACCGCGCCCCCTGCCGCCCGCACACGCTGGCCAGCGAATTCGACGCCGACGCCTTGCATGCGCTGCCCGCCGTGGCCGTGGCCGCCAGCTATGGCGGCATGAGCGCGGCCGCCTGGCAGGCGCTGGCCGCTGAAGGCGCGCGCGCCATCGTCCACGCGGGCTTTGGCATCGGCACCGTGCCGCAGGCGCTGCAAGCCCAAGCCCGGCGCCTGCGCGCGCAAGGCGTGTGGCTGGTGCGCGCCAGCCGCGCAGGCAGCGGCGCGCTGCCCGCCTCGGCCCGCAGCCCGCTGTGGCTGTGCGCTGATGACCAAACGCCCGCGCAAGCGCGCCTGCTCATGGCGCTGGGGCTGACGCGCACGCAAGACGCAGCGGCGCTGCAAGCCTTGTTCGAGCGGTATTGAGCGCCTGCCCGCCACCTGAAACCACAGCAACATGAATCTGATGGCCCTTTGCCTTGGCGCCTGCGCGGGGGCGCTGGCCCGCTGGGCGCTGACGCAGGCACTGAACACGCCCGGCGCGTGGCTGCCCTGGGGCACGCTGGCGGCCAATCTGGCAGGCGGCCTGCTGGCGGGCGTGGCGCTGGCTGCATTTGAGCGCTGGCCGGGGCTGGATCCGGCCTGGCGGCTGGCGGTGATGACCGGCTTTCTGGGCGCGCTCACCACGTTTTCGGGCTTTGGCGTAGAAATAGTGCACATGCTGCAAACGCAGCGCTGGCTGGCCGCGCTGGCCACGGCGGCGCTGCACACGCTGGGCGTTGCGGGCATGGTGATGGCGGGGCTGAAACTGGTGCGTTTGCTCCTGCTTTGATAGCGGCAAAGCCCGTCAAACCGTGCGATGGAGGCGTTTTCATGGCCTTCTATTTGCTATCAAAAATAGAGTTAAGCAGCCCCTGGCCGAGCAAGCGCCTTCCTGCAATCGCGCTCCATGCTTGATCCCCAACTCCTACGCAAAGACCTGGAGGGCGTGCTCCAGCGCCTGGCCACCCGCAAAAACCCGCAGCCTTTTCTGGACGAAGCGGCCTTCCGCGCGCTGGAAGCCGAGCGCAAAGCCATCCAGA